>PATG01000132.1 GCA_002713555.1 Planctomycetaceae bacterium | reverse complement strand
TCGATTCAGAGCCCCTCGATTCAGAGACAGAGCGAACCAAGCAATAGACTTTTGCCTCGGTCTGCTTGAGTAACTCCGTAAGCAGATAGCTACCAAGAAAACCTGTCGCACCCGTTAGTAAGACATTTTTGGGTGTGTTCACCGGGGCTTGGCGTTTGCCTTGCGGTTTGATCGTGGGTGGCAGGACGGCATCGGCTTCCCAGGAACCTGAGTCGGACAAACGGCTGGATCTGAGCAGTGCTTCGATTGCCGGTTTGTGATCTCGAAGTTGCTGCTTCAGTGTCTTCGACAGCGCGTTTTTGGGGGCATCACAGCGAAGCTGCCCATTTTCCAGCCATAAGCGGCCACCGGCTTGGCGAAGTTCGCTGAGCAGTTTTGTTAGTAGCGAGTAGTCTGGTGGCATGCGGGCTTCGAGGCAGAAAGTGTACGGTGCTGTGATGAAAACGCTTAACTAAGTAGTAACTGGGTAGCAGTCCTGGGGACTCGGTACGTGAATGCAATGAGTTGCCCATAGGGAATGAGTTGTCCATAGGGATAGTGTCAATCGCATGTTGTCAGGCAACTACTAGGACTCCTTTGCCTGCACTCCAATCGCACGACGAAAAGAATTTTCTTGTCTGACGGCTTGAGAACCCGGCTGATGCTGGCTAGGCTATACCCGTCGGACTTGTTGAAACTCATTCTCAATAGAGATATTTTGCCAAGATTTTTTAGCATTTTCAAGTCCCTAAATGCAAAAGATTCATTCCATGACGGACTCCCCCCTATCGCAACGCGTTCTCGAAAGCCTGAGCAAAGCGCGTGAAGAGATTGAGCGGCTTAGGCGTCCCATGGATCAGCGGGTAGCGATCGTGGGGATGGCCGCGCGTCTGCCAGGAGCCGAGTCGGTCGAGGAATTTTGGGACCTTTTGCGGCAAGGAAAATCGGGAGTTCGAGAGCTCACCGATGAGGAGTTGATTCGCGCCGTCGGTAAGCAGTTAGCGCCGAGCGACTATGTACGTCGTTATGCCAGTTTCGAGTCTCCCACAGACTTTGATGCTAATTTCTTTGGTTATTCGCCTCGGGAAGCGGATTTGCTGGATCCTCAGCATTGCGTCTTTCTTGAGTGCGCATGGACGGCTTGGGAGGACGCAGGCTACGATTCTCGGCAATACGCAGGCCAGGTGGGTGTTTATGCTGGTGCCGCTCTGAATAGCTATCTTGTCAATTTGCATAGCGACCACTCGATTCGAGAGTCGGTCAACCAGGTGCAGGCAGTCGTGAGTAATGTCTTAGGCTTGATGCCGACACGGGTTTCCTATCATCTCGATTTGCAAGGGCCAAGTTGCGGCATTCAGACGGGCTGCTCTACTTCGCTGGTGGCAGTGCATACTGCCTGTCGTAGCCTGCTGGATGGAGATTGCGACATGGCATTGGCCGGCGGAGTCACGATTGGCCAGCCCAATCCCACCGGCTATCAGTACGAAGAAGGGAGCATCGCTTCGCCGGACGGCCGTTGTCGTGCTTTCGATGCCGAGGGACAAGGAACCATCTTTGGCAATGGCGTTGGTATCGTCGTACTCAAACGCTTACAGCAAGCCATCGACGACGGGGATAACATTCACGCGGTCATTTTAGGGTCGGCGATCAATAACGATGGCTCTGATAAGGTCGGTTTGTTAGCGCCGAGCGTCAGCGGACAAGCGGCAGTGATTGCGAGTGCTATCAAGCGAGCGCAGGTCGATCCGGCGACAATCAGCTATGTCGAAGCCCACGGCACGGCGACAGAATTGGGCGATCCGGTTGAGCTTGCAGCGCTCGACCAAGCGATGGGAGCAGCCTTAAAACAGGCTTCGGCCCGCTGCGCGGTGGGCTCGGTAAAGTCCAACTTGGGTCATCTCGATGCAGCGGCGGGAATCGCTGGACTCATGAAAGTCGTCTTGGCCTTGCAGCACCGCGAGCTGCCACCCAGCCTCGATTTTAGCGCTGCGAATCCTCAACTCGACCTCGCCGGGCGTCCCTTCTTTGTTAACGACCAGCTCACTTCTTGGAAAGCTCAGCAGCATCCTCGCCGGGCGGGTGTCAGTTCCTTTGGCATGGGTGGCACCAACGCGCATGTAATCCTTGAAGAAGCCCCCACTGTCGATTTGGCTGGTAGCGCCGCCGATGGAGATTGGAATATTCTTCCGCTTTCAGCAAAGACCTCTTCAGCACTCGAATTCAAGCAGCAGCAGCTCGCCAGATTTTTGTCTCAGCAGCAGACAGAGCAAAAGACGAACCTTACCGACATCGCCTACACGCTGCAAGTCGGACGCCGTGCGATGCCCCATCGCCGAGCCGTAGTCTGCCAGCATGCGGGTGAAGTCGCCGAGCTCTTTGAAGACAACACGCAGTCGACGGCGATTACCAACACTTCACCGCCGGTGGTCTTCCTATTTTCGGGGCAAGGCAGTCAATACGCTGATATGGCACGCCAGCTGTACGATCAATACCCGCAATTTCGGCAGCAAATCGAGCGATGTGCCGATATTCTCGCGCCCGAATTCGATTTGCTAGAAGTTCTGTACGGTCAGCCCTCTCGATCAGAAATCACCAACACCGCTAGCGCACAGCCAGCCTTGTTTGCCATTGAATACGCTCTGGCAAATCTCTTGATCAGCTGGGGCATTCGTCCCGCTGCCATGATTGGCCACAGCCTGGGAGAATATGTTGCCGCTTGCCTTGCCGGAGTTTTTACACTTGAAGATGCCGTGCGGATCGTTCGCCTGCGTGGTGAGCTGATGCAGCAGTGCCAGCCCGGTAGCATGCTGGCAGTGTTATGCGAGGAGTCGACGCTCAACCCATTCTTAGGCCCTCAGCTTGAAATTGCTGCTAGGAATAGCCGTTCGCAAATTGTGGTCTCGGGGCCTAAAGACGATATTGCACAACTGCAAACCCAGCTTCAGCAGCGTGAAATCACCTGCCAATTGCTGGCAACTTCTCACGCATTTCATTCATCAATGATGGAGCCCGCTCTAGAGCCGTTTCGCCAGTGCCTGTCAGAAATCGCTAGGCAACCTCCGCAGTTGGATGTCATCTCGAACCGTACAGGCACCTGGCTAACAGCGGAAGATGCAATCAATCCTGACTATTGGGCGCGGCATCTCCGACAAGCGGTACTCTTTGCAGACGGTGTGCGTGTGCTCGGCAAACTAGACAACCCACTTTTTCTCGAAGTTGGCCCTGGTCGTACCCTCTGTCGACTCGTGCAAAGTCAATTGGACGAGGTGACTACCATCGCTTCGCTCCCCGGTGAAGTCGATCAGCAATCGGAAGACGAATGTTTCACCCGCGCTTTAGCTAGCTTGTGGCTCCAAGGTGTCGAAATCGATTGGGTGAAAACGCACGTTCACAAGCGGGGCCGCGTGTCGCTGCCGACTTATCCGTTTGAGCGCACCAGACACTTTGTCGAGCTTGCGGAGCACAAGCCCGCTACGACTCCGACCGAGCCATGTCATGAAAAGAATTCCAATGTTGACGACTGGTTTTGGATCCCTACCTGGCAAACGAGTCCCCCGTCGGCACAGACAACCAATCCTGCAGAAAAGTGTCTCATCTTCGCTGACCCGCAGTTACGCGAAAGCTTGGCAGGTTGCCTATCTCATACCAATGCCATTTGGGTGATGCCTGGAGAGTCTTGGCAGCAGGAAGAGGGTAGCTTTACCATTCATCCAGATCGCGTGGAAGACTACGGGCGTCTCTGGGATGCCCTTAAGGGGAATGAGGCCGGTTCTGCTGATGCCGATTGGCAAACAGCACATATCATTCATCTTTGGTCTTTGCGTGACAAAGGGCAACGCAGCTTTCGCTACCTAGTGACTCTGTCACAAAGTTTAATAGACCGCCTCGTGCCAACGATGGCTTGGACTCTCGATGTGATCACCAGTGGCACGACGCCAGAGTTAGGTGAGCAAGTCGGCCATTTGGCTGGCGCGACACTACCCGGACTGCTAAACGTTTTGCCACAGGAATTACCCGGGCTGCAATGTCGGCTGATCGATATCGATGCGAGTCAAGAGCTGACCGAAATCGGTGGTGATCGCTTCTCGCCCGTTTTGCGACAACTTAAGCGAGAACTTGCGCTAGATACCAAAGATCGGCACCTGGCGCTACGCGGTAGTCAGCGCTGGATCAAGTCCTACCAACCCTGGCCATTGCCAGCGGCAGATGCTGAGTTGCTTGAGGCGGAGCGTGTTTATCTCGTAGTCGGCGATCTCGTCGATGGCTTGGGCATGGTGTATGCTGCCGCTTTAAGGCAGCATCTTTCGGCGCGTGTCATATTAATTGGTCCGCACCGCCTTCCATCAGTTCATGAGTGGGATGGCTGGCTAGCCACTCATGGCAATCGCCATCCGGTTAGCCAGCTCATAGGGCGCCTCAAAGCACTCGGTCGCGAGGGAGACGATTTTTGCTTCGAAACCGTCAATTTTTCAGATGCGGCGCAACTAAGGCAGGCGATTGACCATGCCCTCTCAAAACTTGGCAGCAATGAGCTGCAGGGCGTGTTTTATGCCGATTTGATGGGGGGGGAAGCGAGTTGTGCACTGGTCGACCTCACCGAAGAGCAAGAGCAGCGAATTCTTGATTCCCGGCTGGCTAGCATCGCGGCGCTGGCTAATGTCTTGCCAGGTCTGAAGCCTGAGTTTGTTGTGCTGCAATCTTCTCTTGCCGCCATTGTCGGAGGCCCAGGTTTTGCAGCCTACGCGGCGGCTAGCACCTATCTCGACGCATTTACTGCCTCCGTAAATGCCAATGAGCTCCACCTATGGCCATGTCCTGTCATCAGTATCAATTGGGACGCTTGCCAGCTTGACGAGTCCACGGCAGCGCAAAACTCGGAATTGATGGCCTTAGCGCTCACGCCTGCCGAAGTGTGGGAAGCGACTGTGCGCGTGCTTGCCAATCCGGTTGCCCTGCAAGTCATCGTTTCACCGCGGCCGCTACTGCAACGGTTGGTTAATTCACAACCTGCGGTCCAGCAAAGCCCCCCACATGCTACCAACCATTCCCGCCGGCAACTCCAGAATGAATATGTTGCCGCTCGCAATGATATCGAACGAATCGTTGCCAAAGCGATGGGAGACTTACTCGGCGTACCCGACATCGGTATTCACGACGATTTCTTTGCTCTTGGCGGTCACTCGTTGTTGGCGATTCAAGCCGTCACGAAATTGCGCAAGAAATTTCAAGTTGAACTGCCGATGCGCGTCGTGCTGCAAGGCACACCCACGGTGGCTGGCATTGCCCAAGTGATCGAAGAAAATATGACGTCGATCACTGCACAAGATGCGACCGTTGTCGAAGATTTGCTAGGAAAAATAGAAGCAGAAAGTTTTTAACAAAGTAGGGACTTCCAGCCCATCCGGGCTGCCGCTCGGTTGTCAATGGTCCGTTTCCGTTGGTCGCTGCCGAAGTAACTCGAATATGCAAATATTAAGAACATAATAACTTAAACCTACCATGAAGTTCAGTTTATTCTTTTTTGATGGTGATGGAGCCAACGTTGGGCCCAATCAGTACCGGCTTTTGATCGATAGCGCCAAATACGCAGATCAGCACGGTTTCACTGCGATTTGGACTCCCGAGCGGCACTTCCATGCGTTTGGCGGCTTGTATCCAAATCCTTCGCTCACGAGTGCCGCGCTCTCGCTCGTGACCGAAAATGTTCAATTGCGTAGTGGGAGTGTCGTGCTGCCGCTGCATCACCCAGTCCGCGTGGCGGAAGACTGGGCGGTAATCGACAATCTCTCGGGAGGTCGTGTTGGCTTGGCCGCCGCTTCCGGCTGGACGATGGACGAATTCATTCTTTCTCGAGATGCGCACGGCAGTCGCCGTACGGTGATGTGGAAGAACCTGGAAATTATTCAGCGGCTGTGGCGCGGCGAAGCGGTCGAATTCGAAGACGCGACGGGCCGAGTGGTGTCAGCCAAAACGCTGCCACGTCCATTGCAGCCAGAATTGCCAATTTGGATCACCTGTCAATCGACCGAGTCTTTTGTTGAAGCAGGTCGCATCGGAGCCAACGTGTTGACATCACTGCTCGGAGGCACGATTGAAGATTCCCAAGCCAATATTGCCAAGTACCGAGATGCTTTGAGCAAAAATGGTCACTCCTCTGGCACAGTATCGCTGATGGTGCATACGTTTTTGGGAGCCGATGAGGAGCAAGTCAGAAAAGACATTCGTGAACCCTTTGGGGCGTATCTCAAAACTCACTATGGCTTGCTGGAACAACTGGCCAAAGGCATGGGACTCGAGGTTAGTTTGGATGATTTTTCTGAGGACGACCTGGACGCCATCCTTGAGTTCGGTGTCGAAGGATTTATCAAGCAGCGTTCGTTGATCGGCACGCCCGCAGGTTGTCAGCCGCTGGTAAAAGAGTTTGCTGCGGCGGGCGTTGATGAGTTGTGCTGTTTGATCGACTTTGTCCAAGACTACGATGCGATCATGGACTCCCTGCCTTTTTTGGCAGAGCTGCAAGGGACTTGAGAGGATACCCCAAGGCAGCTTGCCGCAATAATCAAAAAATAGACCAGGAGTAAACTGAGGATAAAACTAAGTCTTCTCTGTTCTCTCTGTTTCCTCCTGTTCAAAAAGTCTTGCGTCCCCATAGCTAGCTACCGAAAACAAAGCATGGTTATCGACCCCGACAAACTTGCTCAGCTTCGCAGACGCATCAGTACCCTTTCTGATGCGCAGCGTGAGCGCCTGCGAGAACAACTCGAAGCACAAGGCATCGACTGGGAATCACTGGGCAGCGAACCTCACTCTGCACTGCCAATGGCCGATCATGCCAAGCCAGAACGAATACCACTCACACCTTCTCAATCCCACGTCTGGTTATTACACCAGCTTTATCCCGAGCTGTGTGCCTATCATATCCCATTTTCCTGGCACTTCTCTGGCCAGCTTCAGGTGGAATCGCTCCAGCAGGCGATCGACGAGGTCGTATCGAAGCACAGCGCGCTGCGAACCAATTTTGTCCAAGACGAACATGGGATTCCCTGGCAGCAAGTAAGAGAAATCCAGCGAGAAGCTCAGGCAGTGCAGTTGGCTAAAGTTGAAATCGAAGGGCCAGCGAGCTCCCCTCAGGCAGCTCATGAGTTGACTACACGTCCGTTTGATCTTGCCCGCGAGCCACTCTTCCGGGTTCAGCTACAACGGGTCGACTCAGACCATCATATTCTTATTTTCGTGTTACATCACCTCATCGCCGATGGTTGGTCGCGAGGAGTTTTGTTGCGAGATCTGGCAGAGTCCTACAATCTTGCACTGCGTGGATCGCTAGTGAACTGCGAAACTGCTACGCGGCTACAGCAAACCGAGTATTCCGTCTTCTTGGCGGATCAGAAGTGGCGAGAATCGGGCGAACATGATCGTCATTTGGAATATTGGCAGCGCAAACTCGCCGGTCTCACCAAGCTCGCACTGCCAACTGACCACCCGCGCCCTAAGACAGCAACTTTTGCCAGCGGGTTGGTCACAAAAAGTTTACGCCCCGAGCTTAGCAACAAGTTGCAGCAAGTTTCTCAGCAGCTGGGCGCAACGTTGTTTATGACTTTGCTTACCGCATTTAAGGTTTTCGTGCACCGCTACACCAGAGAGCGTGATATTGCGATCGGTGTTCCGGTCGGTGGGAGACGTCACGCAGAATGTGCCGATCTTGTTGGCTTTTTCGTCAACACGATTGTTTTGCGCACTCTGTTTAGCGATTCCGTGGATGATACCTTTGCCACCTGGCTCCAAGCAGTCAAAGCTACAGTGATCGAAGGACTAGAACATCAGGCGGTCCCCTTTTCGAGTGTTGTCGAAGCTTGTGCTCCCAATCGTAGCTCGCATGCCAATCCGCTCTTCGAAATCATGTTTCAATTGCAGAGTGACGGTTACCGCAGCCAAAATGCATCAGCGCCCGATGTAGAGTTTTCTGGGCTCCGTCTGACCCAAGAGCATCTTCAGCTGCCCGAAACCAAGTTTGATCTCACTTGGCACGTCTTCGATCGCGAAGACGGTCTACTGATGGCGGTGGAATATCGCACGGCACTATTCTCTGAAGCACGCATTAGCCGCATGCTTGATCACTTTGAGCAGTTGCTTGAGCAAATTGTCATTGATCCCAAGCGAAGAATTGGTGACTACTCCTTACTCGCCCTAGCAGAACGTGACGATTTGCTGGAAATGGGCAGTGCGACTGTCTTGCCTGACGAAGAGCCGGAACCAAAGCCGCTCACGTTCATCGAAACATTTTCCAGGCAAGTTGCTAAATCACCCAATGCACCTGCCGTGCGTTTTGAGAGTCAATCGTTAACTTACGTCGAACTGGATCAGCGTGCAGCAGATTTAGCCGAGAAGCTACAAGCAGTTGGAGTCGGGGTAAACTCGGTGGTAGGGATTCACTTGCCACGATCCATCGATTTGATGGTCGCCGTGATCGGTGTCATGAAGTCGGGAGGCGCTTATTTGCCGCTCGATCCACAATTGCCAACTGCTCGCAAAGAGTACATGCAGCAAAACGCTCATTGCTCGATAGTTGTCGATGCTGGAGGCATAAAAGTGTCCACGTCTGCGGTCGAGATTGCAGGCGAGCAGCTCGATACTAACATGGCAGATACAGCCGCGTACGTGATGTATACCTCGGGTTCGACTGGCCAGCCCAAGGGGGCGGTCATCTCTCATGCAGGCTTGATGAACTATCTTCAGTGGTGTACCCAAACGTATCCATTTACCACAGGGTGGGGCGCACCGGTACAAAGTTCTTTTGGGTTCGACGCGACGATCACCAGCATGCTTGCGCCGCTGGTCGTAGGGAAATTAGTACACTTGTTGCCCAAGGACAGCGAGCTACAAGCGCTGGCCGACATTCTGCAGACAGGACCAAGCGTTCTAAAACTGACTCCGGCGCACCTAGCGGCTCTGCAACCTCTCATTTCCATAAACCTAAAACCTAAACTTCTCCCCCAAGCCTTGGTCGTAGGAGGAGAAACGTTAACCGCCGAGCATGTGCGCTTTTGGCGAAAGAATTACCCGACGATCGAGATTTATAACGAGTACGGCCCCACAGAAACAGTCGTGGGGTGCTGTGTCCACAAGATTGATGAGCAGACGAATCAGTACGGCAATCTACCGATTGGGCGACCGATCTCTGGCACGCAACTCTATGTTCTCGACGAGTATCTTGAGCCGATGCCAATGGGTTGCCCTGGTGAGTTGTATATTTCAGGTGCCGGGGTGGCGCACGGGTATCTGGGCAGNCCCGCTCTCACAGCGGAGCGATTCGTCCCCAATCCGTTCGCTACTCCAGATGGAAAGCATGGCCGNGTGATGTATCGCACGGGAGACNTGGCTTGTTTNCAAACCAGTGGAGTTTTGCACTATCTGGGCCGTACTGACCATCAAGTCCAGCTCAACGGTTATCGCATTGAACTTGGTGAGATCGAGGCTTTGTTGCGAAAGCAAACAGGCGTGCGTGAGTGCGCGGTCGTCTGCTTTGACGGAGCCTCTTCCGCTGCCTCCTTTCATCAGCGAAAGCAATTGGTCGCCTTCGTCGAAACAGATGCAAGCGTCTTGCAACCCGGGCAACTCCTTGATGCTTTGAAACAAGAGCTACCGGATTACATGCTTCCCAAGCATTTTGAGTTCTTGCCGCAGTTACCATTAACTCAAAATGGCAAAATTGATCGTGAGGCCCTGTCTGCCACTCGTTTGACCTCCGCATCTAGCGAACCGNTCGCACCACGCAACGACCGCGAAATCCAATTGCTGGAAATTTGGCGCAATGTTTTGAATGTTGCGCAGTTAGGAGTTGAGGACAACTTTTTTGAGCGTGGTGGTGACTCAATCATCGCCATGCAAATTATCGCTGGAGCGCGGCGCGAAGGATTAAAACTAACGCCTGCTCAACTTTTCGAGCATCAAACCATCGCCGCNCAAGCTGCCGTTGCAGAAGTGGTGTCAGATTTTGCTGCTGGACCTCAACAACCGCCAACGGGCGAAGTACGCTTGGGCCCAATGCAACAAGCGTTTTTCGATTTAGGGCAACCCGACCTACACCATTTTAATCAGGGNCTCTTGTTGCGCTCGCATCCGCAGCTCGACTTTCAGCTTCTAACTCAAGCGATTCATGCAGTTCACTCTCAGCACGACGCTTTCCGATTACGGTTTGAGCAAACTGATGCCGGCGAGTGGCGGCAATGGTACGATGATCAATTAGAGCAAACGCCTACTGTAGAAGATCTTGATTTGACGCAGGCAGGCAATTTTCAGCAGGCACTCGAAGAGACGATCAGACAGCGGCAGACGAGCTTTGACTTAAAGCAAGGACCACTCTTTCANGCTGCTCGTTTTCGTGGTCCACAAGGTGAGGACCGATTGCTACTGCTCGCTCATCATTTGGTGGTCGATGGTATCTCGTGGCGNATTCTGCTCGGTGATCTTGATGATGCTTACCGGCAGCTTACCGAACAGAAAGAGATCGTCTTGCCCGAGCGCACGAGCAGCTTTGGCCAGTGGACTGAGCAGATTGCCAATTCCTATCTGCNGAATCTCTCATGGAACCAATCACATCAAATCACCAATACTTGGCAAGAGGCAGAAACCTTAGAGGTTTCCATGGTAGCACCAGCGAAACTTGATGAAGCCGTGTTGATCACAGCGCTAGCGCAAACGCTTTCACAATTCTATCGTCGTAGCAAGACACTCGTCGACATCGAACGCCATGGCCGAGATGCTGNCGATAACACTCTTGATCTCTCGCGAACAGTCGGTTGGTTCACCACTATCCGCACATTGTCGCTCGCTCTGCCTGCTGGTCCCGCGCAGTCGCAATTGCAGTATGTGCGCGGCCTGCTTCAATCCTCATTGACGCATTCTCCTCATGCAGGTCCAGAGCATGCAGAGATAAGTTTTAATTATCTCGGCAACCTCTCCACGCCAGCCAGNGAGCTGATTTCTGGCTTGGCCCCCGAATCGATTCCCGACCTATCAAGTCCACGCAATGTTCGTCGTTACCTGACTGATGTTGTAGCATGGCAGCAGGAAGGACGTTTGCAAATCCTTTGGCGATATCATCGGACGATGAACGATCGCGAAACGACAACTCGTCTGGCCGAAAGGTGTTTAGCAGCTATCGAGTCTCTGCTTGCTCAAACCAATGCCGAGACCAGTCGGCCTCAGCCGACCAATGAACGCGGCCTAGACAAGCTGATGNCAAAGCTGCAAACTCGGAGAACGTAGATCATGGCGACTGTCCAAGAAATTTTCCCACTCTCCCCTTTGCAGCAAGGCATGCTGTTTCATTCGTTGTATACTCCGGTGAACGGCGTATATGTCGAGCAACGTTGGTGNGTGATCGAAGGCGANTTGGACGTGGCTGCGTTTCAGCAAGCCTGGAATCAGGTAATCAATCGGCATAGCGCTCTTCGCGCTGAGTTTCATTGGGATGAGACAGAGCAACCAGTTCAGGCAGTCTATGATTCGGTTGTTCCCGAGTGGCTCATGAAAGAGTTCGGTGCTCCGCCGCTACANGAGTACCTAGAAAAAGATCGCCAGCGTGGTTTTGAGCTAGATCGTGCTCCACTCATGCGATTTGCGCTCTTTCGAATTGGTCCCGATCGATACCATTTTGTCTGGACCTACCATCATTTGCTCATGGATGGTTGGNGCAATGCTGTTCTGATCCAGGAAGTGCTTGCTGCGTATGAAACGGCTAAAAATAATTCCCCGCAAATAGAATCTGTATTGAAACACAGCCATTCTTTTCCTTATCGCAATTACATTGACTGGCTCCAAAAGCGTCCTACCGAACCAGACAATACTTATTGGCGCCAGACGCTTGCAGGAATCGAGCAACCAACCCATTTGACTGCTTGCATTGCTCGGCCCGGTTTGGATTCCCATACAGCCGAGGAATATTCAGAGACGGTTAAGAAACTTGATGTGAGTGTGACGGAGCAAATCCAAGCTTTTGCCAAAGTTCAGCGATTAACACTCAACACCCTCATCCAAGGGGTTTGGTCACTACTGCTGCATCGCTACTGCAGCGGTGACGATGTGATTTTTGGTGCGACCATTTCGGGGCGCCCTGCGGAACTCAGTGGTATTGAAACAGCCGTAGGACTCTTCATCAATACGGTTCCAGTTCGAGTGGCCATCGATCGTCAAGCTCTTCTTACCGACTGGCTCCAGCAAATACAGCAAGAGCAGCGCAGCCGTGAAAATCATGGATATGGCCGCCTGCTTGATTTGCAAGCGATGACCAAGATTCCCAGCGGTGTGCCGCTCTTCGATAGTTTACTTGTTTTCGAAAACTATCCCGTTTCGATTGATGAAGCTTTAGAGTCTCGTGATCGACAGATCAAGCTGGTAGAGCGTGATGGTTATGAGAGGACGAACTATCCGCTCACCTTGATCGTTATTCCAGGCAGTCAGCTAACCATTAGCGTTCGATACGAGAGCGAAAAGTTTTCACTCACGATTATCGAGCGGTTGCTTGCTCAGCTTCAAGCAACCTTGCAGCACGTTGCCGATAACGATCAACAACTTGTGGGTAAAGTTCCCGTTTTACCAAGCGAAGAGCTAGAGCAGCTTGTCACTTGGGGTACTGGACCTCAGACGACTGTCGAGCCAGTTGCCATCCACGAGCAATTCCGCAGGCAAGCTCGGCAGCACCCTCAAAAGGAGGCCCTCGTTTTTCAGTCGTCGGTGGCTGAACCAGCCTGCCGGATTTCTTATGAGCAACTCGACCAACTGTCAGATCGGCTAGCAAGTTTGCTTAGCCAGCGTGGAATCGGTCGGGGCGCTCGAGTCGGCGTTTTTCTCGAGCGAAGTCCGGCACTGATAACGGCGCTACTAGGTGTGCTCAAGTCAGGAGCTGCCTATGTGCCGCTCGATCAAGATTACCCGGCGTCGCGTTTGCAGTTGATGGCCCGTGATGCCGAGCTGGATCTATTGTTGCATGATGCTGACGAAAAAGAGGTGCGAGAGATCTTTAGCAACGAGGTCTTGAGCAGTGCGGCAGACAGGTGCGAATGCTTAGCAATAAGTCTTG
>PATG01000046.1 GCA_002713555.1 Planctomycetaceae bacterium | reverse complement strand
TTAAGTTGCTTGAAGTTGGCTTCGAACAGATCAAATTGTCACGCCACCATCATTTTCCGCTGGCGGTGTTAGGAAGTTTTTGATGTATGCTGGGGTAGGAGCAGAGATCCTATTCTCCAGTGTTGATGAAGAATCCGGCGACAGATGCCGTTCTCGTTAGCTACAGTAATCCACTTCTTGAGCTTACTCCTTGTTGTTTTCTGTATTCGACGAACCCGGGTGTAGCCCCTCTACCGTTTTGTACTTTCCCTTCCAGAAAACAATACCGCTTTTCACTGGGTATTAGTGCGATGAAATGCAATGACTTGCAAAGGGCATGTATCTACGTAAGATGAGAGTTGCTCAAGGTTTCTGAGAATTTCAGCAAGTTATTTGGACCGACTTTTAATCCGTAGGTCCCGTGTTCGAGTCACGGCGGGCTCATTTTTAAAGACCCCTGTTTTTCAGGGGTTTTTTTATGCGCGACTCGATCATACTTGTGGTAGATCTTGCTTCTGATTCATGCTTCTGGCTCTAGGATGCTGACAATTTTTGTTGCCAGCTGTTCTGGAGTGAGTGTTGCATCCAATCTTAAATCGGAGCATTGCTCGTAAACGGGACTCCGCCGTTCCAGCATTTCGACGACTTCGTTGATTCCTCCGCAAGACAGATTGGGGCGTGTTGTCGCACTGTTGGGATCCGCTTGGATGCGACGCCACAATTCTTCTGCGGGTAATTCCAAATAAACCACCAGCGAACCGTCGCGCGCTATGCGCTGATTGGCCGGCTCGATGATCGTCCCAGCTCCAAAAGAGATCACAGTACGATCTTGGGTACACATCTGGGCCACGACCTGACGCTCGATTTCGCGGTATTGTGTTTCGCCCTGCTCAAAAAGCGATTTCAAGGTCATGCCAGATTGTTGTTCGATACCCCGATCAACATCCAGAAGTGGCCAATCGAGCTGATCAGCAACCAACCGGCCGAGTGTTGTTTTGCCGCTGGCACGGTAACCAATGAGGATAATTCGCATGGGCCAAATTGTAGGTCGCTTCCCGAAGACATTCAACTAAAAATCATGGTTATGTTTACCGGGAGCTATTTGCATTTACCAGGCTGTACGAACTGAAATGCATCCGACGGCGTGAACTGTGCCGATAGATATAGGTTTGGGAGAGAATTAGATCGTGTGGTTGGAGATGGCAGGGAGTATACTGCGTCCTGGAGAGCGATAGAGGACTGGACTTCGATACGTACGGTATATAGTGAGGACAGCTATGGGTAAGACGTTTGTCGGTTTTGGATTCGGTCCCATTCAAGCGGCATTATTTGTTCTGGAGGCGTTCTATTCGAAGAATTTCAGCCGTCTGGTCGTCGCAGAGGTCGATGAGGAGTTGGTGCATGCGATCCGGGTTGCCAAAGGGTCCTATTGCATTAATGTTGCCGATCAGCATGGTATCAATTCGCACACAATCCAAGGGCTCGAGGTCTACAATCCAAAGGAGTCGGCCGACCGCGACAAGCTGGAATCTGCAATCGCCGATGCAGACGAGGTGGCGACCGCACTTCCGAGTACGGATTTTTATTGCAGAGGTGAGCCAAGTATTGCCCGCATACTTGCAGCAGGTCTTGCTGCAAGATTAACAGGACGTTCGGCAAAGCCAGTTCTCATATACGCTGCAGAGAATAACAATCGGGCGGCTGAATTGCTCGAGAGAGCTGTGGCAGATCATCTAGACAAAGAGGCCCACGCTAGTTTGTCGTTTCAGGTGCAGTTTCTCAATACGGTCATCGGAAAAATGAGTGGTACGGTTGAAGGTGCCCAACAGATTGCCACGCAAGGACTCATGCCCCTAACAAAAACACTGCAGCGAGCTTGTCTTGTTGAGACGTTTAACAAAATCCTTATTTCTCGCGTTTCCCTGGCAGAAGTGGAGCGGGGTATTGAAGTTTTCGAAGAGAAAGATGATCTGTTGCCGTTTGAAGAAGCCAAATTGTTTGGACACAACGCAGCGCATGCACTCCTAGGCTATCTTGCCTGTCAACGCGGATTCGAATTTGTCTCGGAGACAACTGATGATCCTCTATTTGCTTATGCTCAAGACGCCTTGGTGCATGAATCGGGAGCGGCACTAATAGATCGGTATGCGGGAACCGATCCCTTGTTTACTTCGACAGGTTGGCAGCAGTACACAGAGGACTTGATGCTACGCATGACGAATTGTCATTTGCAGGACAGAATTGAACGAGTGACACGCGACCCGGTTCGCAAATTGGGATGGAATGATCGTCTGGTTGGGACGATGCGGTTGGCTTTGATGGCTGGGATTCAGCCAGTCCGCTATGCGCTGGGTGCCGCAGCTGCTGCCGACAGTTGGCAACCAGGGATCAGTCAACCTGAGCTGGAGCAGGCCCTGAATAACTTTTGGCAAGTATCAGAAGATTCTTTGAAAATGCGAGATGAGATTCAGGCACTCATTCGAAATGCTCGCCAGGAATTAAGCAAGTGGGGAGCAGATGCTGTGATGCACTGAACAAGTGTCGGGTCCACAAAATTCTCAGTGGATCCAGCGTTTTGTCATTCGTGCTTTGTCCAACGTGCTTTGTCAAATGAGCTTTATCCAACGAGGCTAGTCAGTAATTTGCAGAATGGCCTCGATTTCAACACTAATGTTTCCCGGTAAAGCACCCATGCCGACAGCGCTGCGGGCTGCCCGTCCGTCCTCGCCGAATACTTCTACCATCAGATCGCTGAAACCGTTGATTACTTGCGGATGATTCAGAAAGTCGGGAGCCGAATTGACCATGCCGAGCACTTTAACGATGCGTGTGACACGGTTCAGGCTGTGAATATTTGCCTTGAGTGTCGCTAGCATTGCCAAGGCTACTTGGCGTGCTGCCTGATACCCCTCTTCTTGGGAGATTTCAGAACCGACCTTACCCTGCAACATCTCACCTGAGGGTAACAGGGGCCCTTGTCCGGATACATAGCACATATCACCTACGATAACGACTGGTGAGTAGTTGCCCCCCAGCGGAGGCGTAGGAGGGATTTCTAAACCTAACTCCACAATCCTGGATTCGGCATTCATCGGATAATTCCTGCTTTTTGTAAAGAAGGTTGTGAACAATGAGCTTTCGGTGAGTGAGATTGTAAGTTGGCGCGCTCACGGCGTCGAGGGGTACCTTTATGGCTGTTGGTAATTGAAGGCTCTCAGTGATCACGTCTCGAGAGTCGGGCATGGAGTTGATATACGTTGATGTGCAGGAACGGTCTTTTCCTATTATAAGGTCTTGTCCCTTTGTTCCTTCCCCATACAAAGCTAGCTGTGTGTTTTTGGATTTGGTAAGATTGCTGTTTTCCACGCTTTACTTATCAGGCGAAAACATGCGCGTAATGCAGATTCATCCTCATGATGATGTGCTTGTTGCACTCGAAGATTTTCAAAAGGGGGATATTGTTGAGTACAAGGGGCAGAACTATACCCTCGTAGACAATATTCCAGCTAAGCATAAATTTGCCGTTCGTGACCTTGACAGGGGCAAGCGGTTGAAAATGTACGGCTTTGTCGTTGGTGAAGTGCAGCAATCGATTCGCGTTGGTCAATTAATAACTCCGGCCAATCTGACGCATGCTACGGAGGACTTGCAGGGTATATCACAGGCCAAGGCTTGGTCACCGCCCGATGTTTCGCGCTGGAGTGACAGCACTTTTGCTGGCTACGCACGCGATGACGGCAAAGTCGGGACGCGCAATTACTGGCTGGTGGTCCCGTTGGTGTTTTGCGAAAACCGTAATTTACGGGTGATGCGAGATTCGATGGTGGAAGAATTGGGCTATAAATCCGATTCGAGCTATCGGCACTACACACGGTCTTTAATCAAAATGGCTGCTGCAGGAAAAACGTCTGCCGAGATTCGCGAAACAACTTTTGAAGAATCGAACGCTGGTCAGAATGTCAAACAACAGTTTCCGAATATTGATGGTCTGAAATTTCTTGCCCATGATGGTGGCTGCGGAGGCTCTTATGGGGATGCTCTTAATCTCTGTGGATTGCTGGCCGGCTACATCAACCATCCAAATGTTGCTGGAGCGACAGTGCTCAGCTTGGGATGTCAAAAATCTCAGATTGCAGATCTGGAGAATCAAATACATGCACGCAATGCAAATTTCAGTAAACCGTTGTTGATTTTTGAGCAGCAACAAATTGGTACCGAGCAAGCGCTGATGAGCAAGGCAATACGTCATACTTTTGCCGGATTGATTGATGCCAATCACGCGCAGCGAGAGCCTGCAGCTCTGTCCCACCTCACCGTAGGCATGGAATGCGGAGGGTCGGACGGTTTTTCGGGCATTAGCGCCAATCCGGCGATTGGCTATTGCAGTGATTTGATTGTGGCTTTGGGTGGGGCTGTTATCCTTGCGGAATTTCCTGAGCTTGCTGGTTGTGAAAACGAACTTGCCAGTCGTTGTACCGAACGTGCTACCGCTCAACGTTTTCTGGATTTGATGGAAGGATACGAAAAGCAATTGTCCATCGATGGTATTCATTTTGACGAAAACCCATCACCGGGTAATATTCGCGATGGACTGGTCACCGATGCGATGAAATCGGCTGGTGCCGCACGCAAGGGGGGCACTTCGCCGATTACAGATGTGCTCGACTATCCAGAGCAATTGACACGTCAGGGACTCAATCTACTTTGCACACCTGGCGGAGATGTTGAGTCGACCACAGCCATGGCAGGGAGTGGTGCTACGGCAATGCTGTTTTCTACGGGCCTTGGCACGCCCACAGGAAATCCGATCTCACCGGTCCTCAAGGTGTCAAGCAACTCAACCATGGCACGCAAGATGCCTGATATTATTGATTGCGACGCAGGCGGAATTATCACCGGCGAAGAAACCATCGAACAGGTAGGTGGGCGATTGCTGGATCACTTGATCGACACGGCAAGCAATCTTCATCGTAGCAAAGCAGAGCTGTTGGGGCAGGATGATTTTATCCCTTGGAAAAGGAATCTCACTTTCTAATCCAGCAGATACTATCGCGGCAGGTTCAAGAGGATAAGGAGCCTCGCGACGAAGCGGAGGAATAATCCGCGCCTGGGCTATTCTTCGGCCAGTTTTTCTTCGATAAGCTTGGCGAGATTGAAGTTGCCCTGGTCAATGGAATCAAAGATAGACTCGTGTAGAGTTTGTTGATCGTATTCCGCGACCTTGGCCAGGATTCGACCGATCTGCAGATCAGAGTGGCCCTGTTCACGCAACCACTCGATGAGTTCTTGCTGGCGTGGATCGTCGTTTGGCATGGTCCTTCTCTCCGCTCAGCTGCTCCGCTCAGCAATTGAGCTTTCGATTAACGGACCCTGCGAAAAAACCTGAGCGGTGCAGCTACCTGAGTACGCTGTGTGACGGGGCTATCTGTGACGGGGCTGCTGGGTGTTAATCTCTGGCGAGCGACAACGCTTGGATTTGCTGCACCAGCTGGCACATCTCCCAGATTAGCATAATGATGCTGTTCGACCATAGGGAGTTTTTTGGGGGCCGGGTATTTGATGGCAGCTTTGGGTGCCGTCTTGGTCATCCAGACAGGTTTCCCATGGGTGAATTCAGGCACGATCTCATTGAGTTGCAAGGGTTTGGCAGTTTCAATCTGAGTGGCGACCCAAGGCATTAACGAAGTGGGCTGGCTCAACTGCTGAGCGTAGAGAGTACCTGGTGCCAGAATAGCAAGGGTAAAGATTGCGATGTCCGTGCGTAGAGCAAAGATCATTTTGCCGCCTCCTTGGGCAAAGTTTCCTGTCAAGGTTTGATATCCGGCCGAAATCCTTCCGGCCATACCGCAATCCCTTGCATTGTTCAGCATCGTCGTAGCGTGAGCCTGAAAGCAAAGTCCTGGAAAGTAGCCGGCGCTATCCTTTCAGATTGGCCAGGCAGGAACAAACCCTACAAGCCGAAGTTGATAATGTGCAGAATCCATGCAATCGGTCAGTAAGAATTGTTGTTTTGGGTCTAGTGAGAACAACTCATGCAACCCCACCAAGCCTGATTTTAGAGAATACTATGGGATCAAATTGCTAGCACCCCTGCAATCGGTAGAACCCGAACCCGGCCGGTTCTGCAGCGAGGGGAGTCTTTTCGCGCAATTGCCTTGTTTGGTATGCTGACGTCAGATGATTTTTGCGATTTAGTCCTGCTGCGTCAATTTTTCGGATTCCCATCCTATGCCATCGATATCTGTCATTCTGCCTGCCGCGGGAGCCAGTCGCCGCTTTCAGGATAAGAATTATAAAAAGCCATACGCAAACCTGGCTGGTAAGGCTGTCTGGTTGCATGCTGCCGAGAAGTTCTTAAGTCGCCAGGATGTCAAGCAACTCATTGTGGTGGTGGCTGAAGAGGATTTGGAGGAGTTTCAACGCCGCTTCGGAGCAAATATAGCGATTCTTGACGTAACGATCTGCCGGGGAGGCGCCGAACGAGTGGACTCCATCCAAAACGCCCTGGCAATGGTACGGGAAGATATCGACTTGATTGCTGTGCATGATGCGGCCCGTCCCTGCCTCGCAGACAAATGGATTGACAGTGTTTTTGCAGCTGCCGCAGAACAGGGTGCTGCCGTATTGGCCACTCCCGTAAACAGTACTCTGAAACGTGTTGATGGTCAGCATCAGATTCAGGAAACTGTGGACCGGCAAGGACTCTGGGAAGCCCAAACCCCGCAAGTTTTTTCTCGTGAGATCCTTCTCAAAGCCTATGCGGCCCGGGAGGGAAAGCAGGCCACTGATGATGCGATGTTGGTAGAATCTCTGGGAGAGCCAATCGTAATTGTTAAAGGCTCGCCATTGAACTTGAAAATCACGACCCGTGATGATCTCCGGTTAGCCGAACAGGTCCTCAAAGTGCTCCCCAAACCAAAAGGCAAAGTTGGGAATCCCTTTGCCGACGATGACCTGTGGCGCTAAAATTACGGATTTCGCATCGTGGATGGCCGAGTTATGATGGTCACACTTTAAATCCGTAGTCTTCAATTTGCGATCCACTATGCCTTTCTTCTCTGATCTCCGCAGGCGCGGCCTGATTCACCAAACGACGGACGACTCGAACCTGCAAGACTGGCTGGAGGAGAAAAGCCGCACCGTCTATGCAGGTTTCGATCCGACAGCCGATAGCCTGCACGTCGGCAGTTTGATGGGCCTGATCGTCCTGCGGCGTTTTCAAAAGGCCGGCCACAAACCGATTGCCGTGGTGGGCGGAGCGACAGGGATGATTGGTGACCCCAGTGGTAAAAGTAGCGAACGCAATTTGCTCGACAAAGCCGATTTGGAACGCAATGTGGCGGGGCTTGGCACGCAAATGCGTCGGTTTCTTGATTTTGATACTGGAAGTTGTTCGGCAGAGTTGGTCAATAATTTTGACTGGACGGGGCCCTGGAGCTATTTGGAATTCTTACGAGATATCGGCAAGAATTTTCCTGTGAATGTGATGTTGGCCAAGGACTCGGTCAAGAGCCGTTTGGGTCGTGGTGACGAAGACAGCCCAGGCGATGGAATGAGCTATACCGAATTCAGTTACATGCTCTTGCAGGCCTACGATTTTGTGCATCTCCACCAAAGTTTTGGTTGCGAGCTGCAGGCGGGTGGCAGTGACCAATGGGGCAACATCACTGCTGGGATTGACCTGGCACGGCGCATGCATGGCAAGCAGCTTTATGGTCTGACCTGGCCGCTTCTCACCAAGTCGGACGGGACGAAAATGGGAAAAACCGAGAGCGGTGCCATCTGGCTGGATGCAGACAGGACTAGCCCCTACCAGTTTTATCAATATTGGTTCAACGTTGACGACCAAGACGTGGGCGGCTGTTTGCGCATGCTCACCGAACTGGAGCAGGAAGAAATGGCAGCGTTGGATACCGCGTGTCAGGAAGAGGCTGGCAATCGGCAGAGCCAGCGCCGTCTCGCAGAAGAACTGACCTTACTTGTCCATGGTGAGTCGGGCCTTGAGGTGGCTCGGCAAGCGACCGAAATCTTCTTTGGTGCCGAGATAGACAATCTCAATGATGCCCAGCTCAATCAAATCTTCACCGACGTACCCAGCCAGGAATGCAATCGCGCGCGGTTGGGCGATCGCTCTCTCACCATTGTGGAAGCACTCGTCGAGACGGGACTTTCAAAAAGTAAAGGCGAGGCTCGCCGCACTGTTCAGCAGGGGGGGGCTTACGTCAACAACCGACGCATTCAGGACATTGAGACGCCACTCACCTCAGAGTATCTTGCCAGCGAAACGGTGATGGTGTTGCGGAGTGGCAAAAAGAAATACGCCCTAATGAAATTTGTATAGTCTGTAAAAGTTCGCTACCAACCCCCCCCCTCCCCCGTTACGGGGAGGGGGGGGGGTGGTAGCGGAGGGGGATTTAGGTAGCCAAGATAGGCAATTATTATCAGCGGGCAACCTGTAACGCGGCTATTCTTCTTTCTGTTCCGGCCCCTGCAATCTAGTTTGTCTTAATTACTCACTCTTAATTACTCAGTCTCAATCTCTCCCCCATTACGGGTGGCCATTGCACGCCAGACGAATAGGTCGATGTTGCTGGAAATGGTGTCTACCGAGCCATCCATTTTGGCAATATTGACTACGTCGCCATTGTGATAACTGCGGGAGGTGACGGCGGCGTTGGTGACCGCGGTTGGACTCACCCCAACTCGACTGCTATTCCAATCAATGTCTGTACCTTGGCAAGGGACGAGAGTATTTGGCGTAAAGGTAGCCGTAAAACCTGATTGATGTGTGCGGCCGTCAATCCATTCGGTATGGCCTGACTCGGTTTTAAAATTACCACCAAGACCGCAGATATTATCGGGGTTATTTTCCAGAGCATTATCATTTCCACTGTCACGCAAATAGGGGGTCCACCCCTTGACTTCGGCTAGCAAGAGTGTGTTACTCATGCCGTCGGTTACCTCGCGAATGGCCGTGCCTTGATTGGGGTAGAATGCTCCCAAGCCTCCCGTGCCGTCATTAGGATCATAGACCTTCCATACTCCGCAATTCACGCCGTAGTTGGTGATGTAGTCCCGTTCCTGGCCTGAACTATTCAGACGCGGTTCGTCACGTACTTCCGAAGGGCAGATCAACATCGGAACTCTGGTTGACTTTAGGTAGGGAAGACCAGTCGCCTGCAGAGCAGATTCCGATGGGTAGATCTGGCCATTAATGTCAATGTTGTGATAGTTCACTTTGAAATCAATTCGACTGGCGAGGCCCGACTGCTCCAAGTAGACCAGTGAACGAGCCAGTGCGCTCCAGCGATACTGGTTCTTGCCAAGCATGATCTGGGGAGGGAACTTTTTGTTCGCAGATTCGTAATTGTGCATCGCTAATGACACTTGCCGGATATTGTTGGCGCAACTCATGCGCCGGGCTGCCTCGCGCGCTGCTTGCACAGCAGGTAGCAAGAGAGCGATTAAGACACCGATGATGGCGATGACAACTAAAAGTTCTACCAGGGTAAAGCCAGGCTGCCTGGCGTTTCTATTTCGGTAGATTCCAACTCGGAAGTACCCAGAGCGGTAGTTTCCAGTGTGGTAGTTGCTAGATCGATCCATGATGGACTCAATGGTGTTAAAGGCAGGTGAAAAGGGATTCTGGTTCACGTGCAGGCATTGAGAGTCAGTCTCATTATCGAATTGGCAAAATTATCCCTGTATTTAATGCATTGTCAACGGGCATTAAGAAAAAATTGGGGTGCGAAGCAAAAAGCAAGGCGAGGTAGGGGTGCGTATTGAATGGTGTAATTCTAATAACCTGTCAAATGGCACAGCCTTACTCTTACGCCTCCGAAACCTGGCGGTTCCGGCTACGCTCTTTTTCTTTATCCTACCGTAGCCGATGTCACCAGACTTTGGGGACCTTGTCAGATAGCTTGGCGTTGCTCCTCAACCTTCACACCTGGCCACTCGTATTCCATACCGGATCGTGGTGTGAATCCTGAGCCGACTTGAACCATCGGGTTAGCGTCATTTTTTGACGCGTGTAGAAATGCACACTTTCTTTGCCCTGGATGTGCAGGTCTCCATAGAAGGACTGATTCCAACCTGTAAATGGGAACCAGGCCATCGGCGCAGGGACTCCCACGTTGATTCCAATCATGCCTGCATTGAACTGCTGCTTGAATTCTCGAGCCGTGTGTCCATCGCGAGTGAAAATGGACGCTCCGTTTCCATAAGGGCAATTCCGGCCAATGGCCAATGCTTCATCCAGGTCGGTAGCGCGCACTACCGAAAGCACCGGGCCGAAGATTTCTTCACGCGCCAACCGCATGCTGGGTTCTACGCGGTCGACCACGCAAGGGCCCAGCAAAAAGCCTTCGTCTTTGTAGTTGGTGCGTCCATCGAGAGCAACTTCAGCCCCTTCTTCGGCCGCGATATCCAGGTAACCAGAAACACGTTGTCGGTGTTCGCGACGAATGAGTGGTCCCATATCAACCTGATCTTGTCCGTCTGTGGGGCCTACTCGCAAGGTACCAGCATAATCGCACAATTCGTTCACGAGCTGATCAGCTACCTGGCCCACAGCGACTGCCACACTACCCGCCATACACCGTTGACCAGCACAACCGTACGCACTTGCGGAGAGCGCTTTGACCGATTGATCCAGGTCTGCGTCGGGCATGATGATCAGATGATTTTTGGCACCGCCGGCTGCCTGGACGCGCTTGCCGTTATGGGTGCCTGTCTGGTAGATGGATTTGGCAATAGGCGTTGATCCCACAAATGAGATGGCCGCTACACTCGGATGATGCAAGAGTACGTCAACACAAGTTTTATTGCCATGCACAATGTTAAACACACCATCCGGCAATCCGGCCTCTTGCAGGAGTTCGCCCAGACGGACCGATGACAAGGGAACTTTTTCGGACGGTTTGAGAACAAATGTGTTGCCGCAGGCAATGGCCACCGGAAACATCCAGAGTGGCACCATTATAGGGAAATTGTAGGGCGTGATGCCAACGCACACACCCACCGGATGGCGCATGGTTTCGGCGTCGACCTCCGAGGCAATATTGGGCAGCGTATCTCCCATCAACAAGTTCGGGACGCTGGCGGCAAACTCCACCATTTCCAATCCGCGCTGGACTTCGGCACGGGATTCGGGGAGTGTTTTGCCGTGCTCACGCGTTACCAGGCTTGCTAAATGCTCGAAGTTCTCTTCGATAAGCTGGCGAAAGCGGAACATGATCCGGGCGCGTTCGATTGCCGGTGTCAGGTTCCAGCCCGGAAAAGCTTTGGCGGCTGATTCAACAACCTGTGCGGTTTCTTCAGCATCGCATAAAGGGACTTGAGCAATGACTTCCGCGGTCGACGGATTGAAAACTTCGGCGTTATCGCTGGACGTACTCGTTCGCCACTCTCCACCATCGAACAGCGGGACTTTGGGGGGCATGATTGCAAAGGCGATGTTAAATCGCATCCTCCGTAGACTGGGATCCTGAATCCTCTCAGGTAGGAATATTCTTGACGAATCGGTATGATATCAATTCCACTCAAAAATACCAGCGAAAGGAATCAACCATGTCGAGAGTCGTTCGTGGCGCGTTAATTCAGGCGACCTTGTCGGAACCTGGGAATTCGCCAGTCGACAAGATTAAAAAATCTATGATCGACAAGCATGTTGAGATGCTGGACCAGGCAGCAGGGCAGGGGGCGCAGGTTGCCTGTTTGCAAGAGCTCTTCTACGGCCCTTATTTTTGTTGTGAGCAGGATGCCAAGTGGTACGAACTTACCGAGCAAGTTCCCGAGGGGCCGACGACCAAACTGTTTCAAGAAGTGGCCAAAAAGCATGAAATGGTGCTGGTGCTTCCGGTCTACGAAGAGGACCTGCCGGGGATCTATTACAACACGGCTGCGGTGATTGATGCGGATGGCAGTTATCTGGGGAAATTCCGTAAGATGCACATACCGCAGTGTGCGCCAGGTTTTTGGGAAAAGTTTTATTTCAAACCTGGCAACCTGGGCTATCCCGTTTTTGATACGCGCGTCGGTAAAGTGGGTGTTTATATATGTTATGACCGCCATTTTCCTGAGGGAGCACGTTGCCTGGGGCTGAATGGGGCAGAGATCGTTTTTAATCCCTCCGCTACAGTTGCCGGTTTGAGTGAATATCTTTGGAAGCTTGAGCAACCGGCCCATGCCGTGGCCAACCAATACTTTGTTGGCGCCATCAATCGTCCTGGTACGGAAGAGCCCTGGCGGATGGGTGAGTTTTATGGCCAAAGCTATTTTTGTGATCCACGTGGCCAGATTCTAGAACAAGCCGCGCGCGATCAGGACGAAATTGTCATCGCAGATCTGGACCTGGACGCAATTCGCGAAGTCCGCAATACGTGGCAATTTTTCCGCGACCGTAGACCAGAGAGTTATGGTGAGATGGTTGAGCTATGAAAGGTCCGTAAGCGATAGAAGGTTCATGGAAGTTAAAGATGAATACTTTTATGTTTCACAACCGGTTCTGCCTGTGGGGGGACGTTTCAACGGCCCCAAGATTTTCCTCCCCTTTTCGAGGAATACTTGAGTTCTTGAATAAATTTCTTGTGATTCAATGTCTACCGACGACAACACGCAATGAATAGTACGCAAAATCATTCAGGTGTGATTTATGGTCTGGATGACCGGCCACCTCCATTACGGGCGACTGGTCTTGCCTTGCAACATGTGCTTACGATGTTCGGATCGACGGTGGCAGTCCCTTTGATCTTTGGTCCCCTGTTGTGGCCAGTGCCAGAGGATCTGCCTGAGCAGATTCGGTCGTTATTGCTTGGCAGGCAACTTTCCAATACGGCTTTGTTGATTTCTTCGGTAATGCTTTGCAGCGGTGTCGCCACACTATTGCAATCAACCTTTGGTTCACGTCTGCCGATTATCCAGGGGGTATCATTTTCTTTTTTGGCAGCATTTTTTGGGATAGTAGCTGCCACACAAAGTAGCTCGGCGCCCGACTGGTCTGCTGTGGTGGCTGGGGATGTCACTGATACGACGATCAGCCCACTTGTTGAGCAATGGCAAGCCGCAGGGGGGCATGGTATGCGTACGATTGCTGGAGCGGTGCTCATTGGGGGTGTGCTCGAAGCGGTGATTGGTTTTATGGGATTGATGGGAGTGGTACGGCGTTTTTTGTCGCCTGTGGTCATAGGTCCGGTGGTCATGCTTATTGGTCTGGCTCTTTATCAAGTGGGTGCGCCGGTGGCGGCCAGCAATTGGATGGTATCCATATCGATGATGGTATTGATTGTCTTGTTTGCTTTAGTGCTCTCGCGAAGAATTCGAGTCTTTCAGCAATTCCCTATGTTGTTGGCAATTGTCGTGATGGTGAGTACTTGTTGGTGGCTGGGTCGTCGTGGATTCCTGCCACCCGGTGATCCTGCCTACGTGGATCTCTCGACTTTCGACCACGCGCCCTGGTTCCGGATAAAAGACGTTTTCCTTCCCTGGGGATTTCCCGAATGGTCGATGAGCGCCTTGGTAGCCGTATTGGCCGGCTACCTAGCATCCATGATTGAATCTTTTGGGGATTACCATGCCTGTAAAAATATGGCTTGGGGGGGAGACCCTTCACAGCGAGAAATTTCGCGCGGTATTGGTACCGAAGGAATTGGTTGCGCTCTCACTGGATTATTAGGCGGCTTCAGTTCAACAAGTTATTCCGAAAATATTGGCTTGATAGGACTCACAAAAGTCGGGAGCCGCTATGTGGTGCAAATCGGGGCCGTATTGCTGATCTGCCTAGGATTGTTTGGGAAATTTGGCGCGTTGGCCTCTGCCATTCCCCAACCGGTAGTCGGAGGCCTGTACTGCGCCCTGTTCGGTTTGATCTCCGCAGTGGGAGTGCGTCAATTTTCCAAAGCGGATTTGAATTCGGATCGTAATTTATTCATTGGCGGTTTTGCCCTCTTCATGGGGCTCAGCCTGCCAGCCTGGTTCCAATCGCCTGAAGCTGCAGAGTCGATCAGTTCGCTTCATGCACTGCTTTTGGATAAGCTGGAAACATGGTTTGGGCCGCTTGATCAGGTGGATGTCGACTGGCGCGTGACACTGGCCAACAGTTTTACGGAGTCCCTGTCAGCGATCGGTAAAACGGGCATGGCCGTGGCCGCGATTCTCGGCATTGCCCTGGACAATCTGGTGCCTGGCTCGCGCGAAGAACGGGGATTGTCAGAACCACCGAGAATGTTGGTGCCCGAAGCGGGAGATCTGGGAATCGACGAAACAGACAGAGGAGAAAATGGAGGAAACCAAGCATGAGCCAGACTTCCAAGTCACCTCAGTTGCCAATTATCGATCATCAACCAACACCCTACCAAGGCCCTTCGCGTGAAGAAGTGCTTGCTCTGCGACATCAGTACGTATCGCCTGGCGTGATCACCTATTACCGTGAACCGCTGATGCTTGTTGAAGGGCATATGCAGTATCTTTGGGACGACCAGGGACAGCGTTATCTGGATGCATTTGCAGGTATTGTTACCGTCAGTGTTGGGCATTGCCATCCTGAAGTTATCAAAAAAGTTCGCGAGCAGACTGGCCGTTTGCAACACACGACAACAATTTATTTGCATCCGAATATTGTTCAGTTTGCCGAAAAACTGGCAAGCAAGATGCCCGCGGGGTTGAATCGTAGTTACTTTACGAATAGTGGTAGCGAAGCCAACGAGGTTGCCATTCTGTCAGCGCGCGAATTCACCGGACATCAGGATGTGATCGCGCAGCGCAATGGCTACCACGGTGGAACTTCTACTTCCATGAGCATCACAGCGCATGGGACCTGGAAATTCCCCTCAAATACACGCGCGCATGTCCATCATACGCACGCGGGCTACTGTTACCGCTGCCCGTACGGACTGGAGTACCCCTCCTGCGACCTGAAGTGTGCTCACGACATTAAGAATGTGATCGAGTACCAGACGCCTGGCGAAATAGCCTGCTTCATCGGCGAACCTATTCAAGGAGTGGGTGGAGCCGTTGTGCCGCCTAAAGAATTTTTCCCGATTGTCTACGATATTGTTCGCCAACACGGTGGCCTGTGTATTGCCGATGAAGTCCAAGGTGGATTTGGGCGAACAGGACATCACTACTGGTCGTATCAAAACTGGGGCGTCGTGCCCGACATGGTGACGATGGCCAAAGGGATTGGCAACGGAATTCCCTTAGGCGCTATGACCACCACCGACTCTATCTCGGAGGTGATGACCAATCGCGTCCATTTCAATACCTTCGGAGGCAATCCTGTCAGTATGATGCAGGGATTGGCGACATTGGAAGTGATTGATGCCGAAAATATTCAGCAGAATGCTCTTGAAGTAGGCAGTTACTTGAAAGAATGCTTGCTGGAGTTGCAAACCAAATATCCACTCATCGGGGATGTGCGCGGCTTGGGTCTGATGTTGGGAGTCGAATTGGTAACGGATCTAAAAACGAAAGAACCCGCTTCCCAGGCTGCGACCGACGTTATGGAGATGTGTCGCCAGCGAGGATTGATTATTGGCAAAGGGGGACTGCACGGCAATACGTTGCGTATCAAGCCACCCATGTGCATCACCCGGGACGATGTTGACTTTTTAGCGGGTTGTTTGGACGAAGTGCTCTCTGAGATTGAATGCAAGTAAACAAAAGATAGAAAAATGGCAACCTTAGAAACTTGCGTCAACGGGCTGAAAATGCCCAATCCTTTTGTGATTGGTTCAGGGCCACCCGGAACGAATGGCAATGTAATCGGTAAGGCTTTTGACGAAGGTTGGGGCGCAGTCATATGCAAGACGATTAGTCTTGATGCCGATAAGGTGATTAATGTCCAGCCTCGTTATGCGCGCCTTCGAGCGCGCAATTCCAAAGAGATTATCGGTTGGGAAAATATCGAATTAATATCGGATCGTAGTTTTGACGTTTGGGTTGACGAGTTGAAAGCGGTTAAGGATAAATATCCCGACCGCGTGCTCATCGCTTCGATCATGGAAGAATACAATCGGGATGCTTGGATCGAAATTACCGAGCGGTGTCAGGATTTAGGCATTGATGCATTTGAATTAAACTTTTCGTGCCCCCATGGTTTGCCGGAGCGTAAAATGGGCTCGGCCATGGGCGAAAACCCGGACATTTTAGAAGAGGTAGCCGGGTGGGTGAATGAAGTGGCCCGGGTGCCCGTGTGGGCCAAAATGACACCGAATGTCACCCACATCGAAGATCCTACACGGGCCGCACTTCGCGCGGGCTGCCAAGGTGTCAGCGCTATCAATACGATTCGTAGTGTCTTGGGGGTCGATTTGGAGACATTACGTCCCGAACCGCAGGTCGAAGGCTATACGACTCCCGGTGGTTATTCTTGTCGTGCTGTGATGCCTATTGCCTTGCGCATGTGCATGGAGATAGCGTATGTGATTCGCGATGAATTTCCGAACTGCACCTTAAGTGGCATTGGAGGCATCGAATCGGGCAACGACGCTGCCCAATTTATTTTGTTGGGCGCCGATACTGTTCAGGTTTGCACGGGAGTTATGAAAGTTGGCTACCGTCTGGTGCATGAGATGTGTACGGAATTGCTGGCCTTCATGGAAAAGCATAATTTTGAAACGCTCGACGATTTCAAAGGACATAGTGTACAGTATTTCACGACACATGCAGATCTTGTGCAGCGCCAAGCGGTCGCTCGTGAAGTTGCCAAGGCCAAGAAGGACAAGAAAATGATTGATGGAGACGACCAATGGAGAGGCGACGATTTTGTCGATCAAAGCGATGCCCTGGCAAGAGGATGATGAGTCGTTCTTTACTAACCGTTTTCAAGACTTCTGTTTTCTTCTAAAGAGATGCTGGTGTCTATCAGTGGGTGCCTAACAACTAGCCCTACGCTATGAATATCCTCTCCATACCCGACCTGTCCTTGTCCAAATGCCTGGAATTGGTAGACAAGCATTTTGATTGCCAGGCGATTGTAGAGAGTTCGATAGATACAGACAGCGTGATCGATTATTACCGGCAGAGTGATCGTGGCTATCGGCTTTTTCATTCCAAAGACGGTGCCATGCATGTCGCGCTCAATCGCGATGAGGCTTTTACGACAGAAGGCTACATGGGGCAAGTGGACCTCATTTCCCAACGGTTGGAAGATCTTAACGTACAACAAGTGCTCGAAGTTGGCTGCGGGGGTGGCTTCAATGCAAAGCATTTGGCCGAACGTTTGAAGGATTGTTGTTTTACAGGAATTGATCTTTCCGAGAGTCATATACGATCTGCATGCAAAGAGCGGAAGGGGTTCTCCAATTTAAGCTTTGCTGTTGGTGATTGTCAGGATTTGCAATACGAAGATAATTCTTACGACACGGTTTTTGCCGTAGAATGTCTTTGTCAGGCCAGCAATGTCCGGCAAGCTTTAGAGGAGATATGCCGTGTGCTCCGTCCTGGTGGACGTCTGCTGGTGATTGATTGTTTTCGTTCTGCGCCACTGGACGCCTACGAAGACGATTTGCGCAGAGCAATACAGCTTGTCGAAAAAACTATGGCCGTAGATAGCTTTGCTGTGCTGGAAGAATGGCTCAGTATGGCCGATTCGATTGGACTTGAGATTCAAGAGCAGACGGATCTTTCTGCAGAGATAAGTCATAACTTGGAGAGATTCTATAGTCTCTCGCGAAGATTCTTTAAAATGCCGAGAGCGGCTCGCGCCTTTCTGAAAGCATTTCCACCCCGTTTGCTGCAGAATTCAATCTCAGGATTCTTGATGCCGTTTACAGTCGGCAATGGCGCACACCAATACTTCATGCTGGAATTGGCAAAGAAAAGCTAGCGTGCTTTATAAATGCCATACAGAATATCTACAGAATGTAGCGACTGTCTTGTTTATCAGCAGTTTTCTTTGTACTTCAGAAGTATGTTGACCCCGAAGTGAAAAACCTCTGCCTGAGTTTGTTAAGCACGCAAAAGATAAGTTACTTTTAGAGTAAGTTCAATTCTGCACGCAAGCATTAGAGCAATTTCCTTAATGATATAGCCACAGAGATCACTGAGAACACCGAGGAAGAACCCATACTCGCATATTCTATGAGATTTCTGTGTGCTCTGCGGCTTTTTCTCAGCTATGCATTTATCGAAATTGCTCTAATGCAAAAAAACAATATTGATGCTCACTCTCAGCCTACCTCTACCCCCTTCGTGCTCGCAGGTGTCCTTCGTGGTGCTCTATGCATAGTTATTTGAGTAAGTGATGGCAGGCGGACCAGAGGATTACCACGAAGAGCACGAAGTAATGACTACGTAATTAAAAGAACTGCTCTAGAAAACGTAGAGCAAGTTTTCGGCTGTTTTTAGTAATGAGTTGGCGCGCGGGTAAGTAATTGTCCGTGGCCAGGCGTTCCGACAAATTTACCATCACGTACCTGCACAGCGCCACGTACCGTGACATGACTTGGCCGTCCAGCAATTTCCCAGCCTTCGAAGCAGCTGTAGTCCACAGCCATCTGCTGTGTTTCAGCAGAGATCTTGCCAGGGTGGGCGGGATCGTAGACAACAATGTCAGCATCACTGCCTACTTGGAGTGTGCCCTTGCGCGGATAGAGTCCGAATATTTTGGCAGCTTGCGTACTGGCACAATCGACAAATGTCTGTAGATCAATCTGTCCCCGGTCTACCCCGTGGGTATAAAGCAGATTGATACGGTCCTCAATAGAGGGAATACCATTGGGTATTTTTGTGAAGTCCTCTCTCCCCATCTCTTTTTGTCCTTGAAAGTCGAAGGGCGCATGATCTGTGGCAACAGTGCTCACCAGACCCGAACGTAAGCCTGCCCACAATACGGGCTGCTGGGAACGGTCGCGCAGAGGAGGGGACATGACATATTTGGCCCCCTCAAAATCAGGCAGCTCCGCGTAGGATTTATCGAGGGTCAGGTAGGGAATCACCGTTTCTACCCAAGCCTGGACTCCTCTGAGATGTGCAGCTTGTACGACTTCCAGGGCCTCGCGGCAAGAGGTATGAACACAATAAACGTGTGCACCTGTTATCTCGGCAAAGGTCATCAAATGATGCACACCCTCTGCCTCTACTCTTGGGGGACGAGAGGGCTCATGCCAGGCGGGGCTTGTTTTGCCCTCGGCAAGCAGTTGTTGTTGGAGTTCTGCGATTAACGTTTCGTTTTCGCAGTGCGCCGTAACGATGACTCCCAGCTCTTTGGCCAGCGATAGAGTACGAAAAAGTTCTTCGTCGCTAATTCCAAAAGCTCCTTTGTAGGCAAGAAAAACCTTAAAGGATGCGATGCCCTGATTGACAATTTCGCGCAATTCCGAAGCAACCAAATCGTCGTATCGTGAAACACCCATGTGGAAGCTGTAATCACAAGCAGAATTCACCGCTTTAGACTTCCAAAGCTCATAAGCTTCGAGCGGTTGATCGTCCCTGCCAGGACAGCACATTTCGATCAATGAGGTGGTGCCACCAATCAATGCCGCACGGCTGGCGGACTCGTAATTGTCTTTGGCATAGGTACCCATAAATGGCAAAGTGATGTGAACGTGGGGGTCAATGAACCCCGGGAACACATATTTGTCATGGGCATCGATTATTTCCGCCCCCGAGGGAGGAGTGAGATGAGGTCCAATTTGTGTGATCACCTCGCCTTCACACAGAACATCACCAACAAAATCACTGTGGGCAGTGATAATGCGGCCGTTTTGGATAAGTAGCGCCATCGAAGGGCCCCCTCGACTGGTTAGGATTGCATATTCTGCGGCTGATTATAACGGATTTATCCTTTTGTCGGTGGCATTTTATTCTCCCCAAGTTTACTTGCTAGAACCTTGCCAACGGACTTCTAGAACAAGCTACTTTTGCAAAGCTGTAGCCTTGGTATCCAAGGGGCACAGCATGAATTTGATCGTCATTTTTGGCGTTCCATCGATCTTTTGGGTGACAATTAGAATGCGAATAAGAAGCTGATTTTTTTTGCTGGCCTTGTTGGTTTCTATTCAGGCCGTCTGTCTTGGTTTTGGTGTGATCTGGGCTACCGGTTGGCTTTGGACGACTTACGAAGATGTAGTGCATGACCATGTCATCGCCGAAGGTCAGGCCCAAATGCATCAAGTATCGCTTAAGATTGACGAATTGGAGCTCAGTAGTGTTGAGCCTGGGAGTCTCGATTGGTGGCGTCTGCAGGGGCTTTGTGAGTAAGCCAAAATTGCGAATCATGGATTCGTATGTGTGATGCGAGACGACAATGGTGCTATGTTGTGTCATCCTGGGTTAGGTGAGAATCCCAGTCTTTTAGAAATATTTCCAGGCCGCAAAATTCTCATGAATGAGCATGATTCGGCTCCGATCGTAGGCATAGGCAGAGATGCAGACTGTTACGATGCATTGACCTCCGATCGGCCCTACAAAGATCCCATACCCCACAGCGAAGTACGTGAGTGGATTGCTACCCGATATGGTACCCAATTTGACCCAGCAGTTGTGGAAGCATCTTTTGCTCGTGGATAAGATTTTCTGCGTGTGAATCAAAGCTATACGCGAGCTACAAAAGATGCTTGTCCCATGGTCCCTGCGCCAGACTGTGAGCTTGATACGGAACAGGTTTCACTTTTTTTAAACTGCTAGGATTCCATGAGGTATTGGAACCGAATCGGATTGTCATTCAATTGATTCTGCAAGCTCTTCGGCATCGTGGATCATGCCTTCGACTTTCTTGCGTGCTGCAAAGTAATAGCAGACCCCCACAGCAGCTACCACATAGGTCATGGCTCGATAGGTAAACGCCACGATGGCACCATCGGACTTGGCGGCTCCGATTGTTGTGTATAGGTAAGCAAGTGTGCCTTCCATAACACCCAGTCCGCCGGGCATGCCGGGCAACGCACCTGCCACCAAGGCAACAGGCACAAGGGACGTGTTTTGCAGGAAGGTGGGACCTTGTACAGGTAGGCCGCAGCGAATGCACCAGAACGCTGTAACGAGAAAACTATGCGTAAGGAGTGCCAGGATAAAAGCGCCTAACAAGTAACCACGGCGATCGCGGTAAATCTCTAAAGCATCGATCAGACGTAATAAGGTTTTGCCGATCAAAGGCAAGCTCTCTGCTAGTTGTCGAGTTTTTGAAGAGGTAGCCCAAGGACTAAGTACCACAAACAAGCCTACAGTCCCCGCTGTCATAGCGAACCAGACAACTGAGCGAATGGTGCGAATCGTACCATCGACATCGCCGCTCGAATCAGCAAAACTTAGTGCCAAGCTGGCAATGATCAGCATGGCATAGAGTCCAATAACACGATCGATAAGTACTGTGGCCACTGCCTCAGTTCGCTTGCCTGGCTGTTCTCTGGCAATAAACACTGCCTTCAGCAAGTCGCCACCCACACTGCCGGGAGCCACTTGATTGAACATGAATCCCAGCGATCCCAGCCGGAAGGAATCTCGCAAATGAAAATTTAATTGCAAGCCGTGAACTAATAAAAACCAGCGGACAAAGCTACTGGAAAAAGCCAGCAGTATCATTGCCTGGGCAGTGAGCAGATAACTCCACTGCTTCGGTTCACTAACGAGGCGGGAAAAACCGTCTTCTTTCTGGATTTGAACCAACAGATAGCCAATGATTCCCAGGACCACAAGCAATTTGCAGATCGTGATCAATAGCTTGTGTCGTGGCGAAATGGGGGGCATAGATTACCGGCAGAGCCGTTAGCTAGGGAGTGACGCATGTTGACAATTCTCTGAGAGATTGATAGTTTGCCAGCTTGCCTTGCCAATGACCAGACCGTTGTTGGCGGGACCTCTTGGTGAAAGGGGCCCAGTGTAAGATTGGGGGATTAGCTCAGTTGGGAGAGCGTCTGGCTGGCAGCCAGAAGGTCATCGGTTCAAGTCCGTTATCCTCCACTTGTTTATTGTGGCAAGCCAAACTTTTCGGGGTGTTTGGGTACAAGTTGTACCGTAAACGCCCTTTTTTTGTGCGCTGAGCTGTATGCGTACACGGAGTCCCGAAAAGATTTGTTTGCCTGGTTGGGGATTATTGCTGCAAGCCAAACTTTTCGTGCAAGAAAAGGACAGGCAAAGAGTTGAGCTTTTCTGCTAGAGTCTTTCCGGAGTTCTGCCAGTGATGGAGTTGGTATTCGGGAGTCGGAGGTTCTTGCTTTGCCTGTCCTTTGCTTCAGCTTGCCCGTTATGGACGGAAGCCTTCTGCAGTACTAGGTTGCGATTTGGCATCATTGGGGTTGCTTTTTTGCCTTTTTATTCAAAGTCTTTGTGCCAGGAATGAGATGGGAAGGGTTCTAGGGGAACTACGGAAAAAGATTGGCCAAGAAGCGCTGAGTTTATTTGACTTGAGGATTATGTGACATAGGTTTCAAGTGGAGTCAGAAAGATCAGTTGTCTGGATGGCTCCACGGTGAACGCTGCAGGCGTTTACCAGCGAAGCTTCTCTTCTCCTAAACCTTATTGGTTTTTCAAGGACGTTTAGGCGTGAGTAGCAAACGCAAAAGCCTGCTGCGTAATCATCCTCGATAAAGGCAAGCCAATTGAGAGATTGGTACGCAAAGCTGAGGGATGGTAGCCATTGGTTACTATTCGCCCAGTTACCGAAAGGATGCACGATCGTGACGCAGCGACCGAGGCCAAACGGGGTGGTACGCACAACATGTTTTTATTTCGTATAGGTGCTGATATTGCAGATTGCAGGCAGCTTCAAGTCACAGTGAGTTGAAGTGCGGTAAAAGTGCCATAAACGGGAGTGTTTAAAACTCCTGACAACCTGTAGGGTGTCGTCCTCAGAGGGTGGCATCGAGAATTGGAGGAATGCTATGAAGAATTTTGCTAAGAAGGTACAACGTTTCCTCGTCTCCGAAGATGGTCCAACTGCGGTTGAGTATGCTGTTATGCTCGCCTTGATTGTGATCGTATGTCTAACCGCGATTCGTTCAGTAGGAACTAACACTGCTGCAACATTTAATTCCGTTGCCGGTCAAATTGCTCCCAGTTAATGATTGGGGAGCAACACCCTATCAGGGGCAGATATGTGTGAAGCTAAACCCTCTCGGGACACCATCGTCCCGAGAGGTTTTTTTGTAAGAACGTCAAGAAAGAGCCAGGTTTAGTTTGCACAGTGCGACAACAGCCCCGTACTGTTCGTTCTTGGCTGGTTCTCAAGGATTTTTGTGAAAGAGAAGCTGATTTTGAGGCAAAAAGTTCCTCACATGCCATTTGTAAGCTAGGTTTCGATAGTCTCGCCTCTTGATCACAAGATTCAAGAGAATGAGATTTACGAACAAAGGAAGATGCTGAAATGTTCAACCTGATACCTGATGAGCTGTTGGTTGCTGCATGCCAGATGTTTTGCTATTGCCTGGTTGCCTTTATGACAGTGGTAACCTGGTTGTTCGTGCCGCGTACGTAATCCTAAGGCACTGAGATATCATTGTCAGTGCTCGATTTAACCCGAATTCATTTTTGCGTAATGGGCGAAACCAATGTTTGAATCCACAGAAATAGCCAATCTACTGGGTGATACCTGGCATGTTTGGTTTGTAACAATCACTCTGATTGTGGCGGCCGTCATTGATGGTTTGCAATTGAAAGTTCCTAACTGGATTACCTATCCCATGATCATAAGTGGATGGGTTTATAGTGCTGCACTGTCTTCTTATCCCGGTTGGGAAGGACTCTGGTTCAGCCTGATTGGTACCGCTGTAGGTCTAGGGCTCTTGCTGCCTGCCTATGCTATCGGCGGCATGGGAGCCGGTGATGTGAAACTGCTGGCAGGTGTCGGAGCTTGGATGTGGGGTACTGTGACATTCTACGCCTTTGCCGTGTCCACAATCGTGGGAGCTGTCATTGCAGTGGGTATGGTGTTGTGGACGAAGTCCTGGGAAAAGCACAAGACTCAGTTTTGGGGCATCGTCAACGAGATTGTTACCGTTAAAGATCCTGAAAAGCTGGCAGAGATTGCTGCTGAGCGGAAGCCAAGAATGTTTTTATTGCCGTATGGCATTCCGATCGCAATTGGGTCGATTGGGTATTTTGCCTGGCACGGCATGCAACTATAAGTCTTGCTAGCAAATTGGGAATTACCCGATAAGTACGCAAAATGGTTTGATTTACCTGAACCGCTAGAGTCAGCCTAGCCGAAATAAGACGACAAGGTGCGTAGGCTATGCGCAAGGAATGTCAATCACCCAGTGATATTAGAAGACAGACAGAACGTATTCGATTAGAAGTATCGGGAGGCTCGCTGAGTCTCATTATGGGCAAAACTCTGCTAAAGTAGAGTAAACCCAAATCACTAAAATCCTGCTTCATGCCAGGGGGGTGTGATGCGTCCAAAATCACTAGTATTGTTGGCACTTGCGATGGGCTGCGGCCTTGTTGCATCGATAGGCATTAGCCAGGTTCTTGATAGCAATAGCAAGAATCAAGCTGCTGTTGAGTCGGTACCCATCTATGTAGCGCTTCAGAATATTAATCTTGGCGATCCCGTCGATGATTCGATGGTTGATTTATTGGAATGGCCAAAAGATAAAGTTCCCGTGGGTGCCATTACGCAATGGGAAGATATTGAAGATCGCCGGCCACGCACGACTATATTTCAAGGCGAGCCACTCTTAGATGGTAAGTTTCTTGAAAAAGGCCAGACTCAAGATCCCATCTCTTCAATACCTGAAGGTATGCGATTAAAAACAGTTTCGGTAGATGCACGTAAAAGTGCAGCCGGATTGCTAAGTCCTGGAGATCGTGTTGATATCCAGATCTTTGTGCAACGTAACGAACGGGAGGGCATTGCTTACCCATTTACAAAGATCATTCTGCAAAACATCCGTGTTTTTGCTGTCGACCAGGCAGTTCAACGATCGGCCGATGGAACCGAAGCCCGTACTGTGGCAAAAACGGTGTCATTGGTTGTGACTCCTGAGCAGGCAAATAAAATGCTGACTGCTGAGAATCTGGGCGAGATCAGCCTGATTCCTCGCCATCCAGACGATGACCATATTGTCAATGACGCCGAATCATCTGCGGACTTTCTTTTTGGCAAAAGTAATGCTGACAATCGAGAACGAGAGCAAGGGCTCAATAACAGGAGTACTGAAGAGTCCATCCCTGATGAATTCGCAAATGGAGATTATGCTAACAACGATCCGCCATTTCAAATGAAGCTCATATTTCCGGATGAAATAGATGTAGTTGAGTTCAATAACGAAACAGGCGAACCCATTGATGAAGAATATCAAAGTGATCGTGACGGAAGCAGTCACGGCGACGGTGACGGGGATGGATACGACACACCCAGTGATGAGGATATCCCGGATGCCGCAGATTTTCCGATCGATCTGAAGAGCTAGTGACATATTGAAGGTTTTGAGGCAAGGACGTCTCTTGGCCCATGAGCTGGTAAGCTGGTGTTTGTGTGCTGGCTCTCCACTAGCTAATTTAACGCGAAGGAAGTACAAGGATGTACGCCAGAAATCTCCCGCGCACGGTTGCCCATTTATGCCGCTTGTCGATTTCTTATTCTATTAAATCTCTGTTCGCAATCAGCGTGACTGGGCTACTGGTTTCCAGTAACAGTTATGCTACGAACCAGGCGGATGTGATTCGAAATATCACACAGCCTACGGAGAGGCTCGAGCTGACGGTTAATTCCAGCCGTATTCTTACGCTGGATAAACGTATCCCTCGGGTGGTTGTCAATAATCCAGAACTGATTACTGCGACACCAATCAGCGCTACCCAAGTTCAATTAGCAGCTCGCAAACCGGGTGTGACTCAGATCAATCTGTGGGATGAAGAGGGTAAAGTTTTTACAGTCGATGTAATGATCTACGGTGATGTTCGTGAATTACAGCATGCCCTGAAGCGGCTATTTCCAAATTCCTCCGTGAAGGTCGTACGCTTGACAAATAGCCTGGTGCTAGAAGGATTTGTCGAAAGGCCCGAAGCGGTAAGTCCAATTTTGAGATTGGCCGAAGATTACGCACCCAAGATCATAAATAATATCACCGTAGGTGGCGTTCAGCAGATAATGCTCAAAGTCAAGGTGATGGAAGTATCGCGTACGAAGCTACGTACGTTAGGAGTGGACTGGGCACACGTTTCTAGTAGTGGGTCTGTCGTTGCATCCAGCATATCCGGTTTGATTACCAACGCTACGACCTCGGGTGGGACAGCATCAGTTGTTTCTGGGGGGTCCGCAGCTGGCGAAACGTTCAAATTTTCTGTCGTTGACGGAAACAACGCCTTCTTTGGTTTTTTAGAAGCTTTGCAAAAGAATAATCTGGCTAAAATTCTTGCCGATCCAACCCTGACTGCCGTCAGTGGCCGCCCAGCGCACTTTAATGTTGGTGGTGAGCTGCCAATCATTATTCCTTCAGGACTCGGGCAAACTACTGTTGAGTACAAGAAGTTTGGTACGCAAGTCGATTTTTTACCCATTGTGTTGGGTAATGGAAATATCCGCTTGGAAGTTCGCCCACGCGTGAGTGAACTGGACGATACCCGAAGTGTAAATGTTGGCACTTTTTCGGTGCCCGCGCTAAAAGTGCGTGAAGTCGACACGGGTGTAGAACTAAAAGCAGGACAAACGTTGGCCTTAGCCGGTCTCGTCCAGACTCGCATCGACGCACAGGAGCGAGGTTTACCCTTTTTAAGTAATTTGCCTTATATTGGTTCTGCTTTCCGTAAGGTTAGTGAAGAAGTCAATGAAATTGAGTTGTTGATTCTAGTTACTCCAGAATTTGTTGATGGTTTAGATGCCCATGAAGTTCCCCCGTGTGGACCAGGAATGGAGACAGTATCTCCATCCAATAGCCAACTCTATTTTGGAGGCCATCTCGAAGTACCCTCTTGTGGACCTTGTGGTCCTGGAGTATGTGGACACTATGGTTCGGGTTGTCAGTCCTATGGAGGTGCATCCGGAATGATCATCGAGTCGGATGCACAACCTGTACCTATGCAGCAGTTTGATCAGCCAGCCGTTGATCAAGGGATGCCCGCACCGGCAGATATAGAGATGCCGACGCCAATTGAAGAAAGTATTGACCCCGGTCCTTCTGCTCAGGTTAAGCCATCCCGGCCACTCCTCCAACCTGCAGAAACAGCCTCATCCTTGGTTAGAGATAGTCATGGTCCGGATCCTAAGGCAATGCGGCAGCAGTCGTCTTGGCGGGCCAATCCAGTACGCAATCAGATGTCGGCGCAGTTCAGTCGTGATAATCCGAAATACCAGACTTCTGACAAACCTGTGGTCAGTAAGACAGCGTCTCCCGGTTTGATCGGTCCTATTGGCTATGATGTCGAAAAATAAGCTGTTTTAGCTAGGAGATAAGGAGTCTACTTCATTTGTCTAATAGATTTAAAGAGCGGTAAAAGTAGCTGGTCTTAATAACATGGATCATACGGCATCTACCTGCTCTCTAGAACATTACCCACAAGTCTATCCCAAGCGGCATCATGGCTAACGTACTCCGTATTGCAATCGTAGATCCAAACGATCAAACCCGTGAGAACCTGAAAACGGCTCTCCTGGGTTTGGATACCGTTTGGCTTGAGGCTGAATGCTCTCGCTACGATTTCTTTGCGGATGTTGTCGAGCAGACGAACCCGGATATTGGGCTCGTGGCTATGGACAGCGATACGGATCGAGCAATCGAATTGGTATCGGAGATTTCCGCACAAGTGCCTGACTGCGCCTTGCTGGTTAGCAGCGGTTCGACGGATGGTCGCTTGATCTTAGAATCAATGCGTGCTGGGGCAAAAGAGTTTCTTACAGAACCTTTAAAAGAAGAAGATCTGGCTGCTGCCTTGCAGAGAGTCAAGCGTCAGAATTCAGGAGAAAAGCAAGTCTCTCAAGGATGTAAAGTTGTTGCCGTGACGGGTGCTGCCGGCGGCGTTGGGTCTTCGAGCATCGCAGTCAATCTCGCTTGTGCTCTTGCGGAAGATCCTGACCACTCGGTTGTCCTGGTTGATTTGGATGTTGCGCTGGGGGATGCCGATGTATTCCTGGATACGATTCCTGAGTACACCCTTGCTGATGTGGCTCAAAACGTTTCGCGTCTTGACCTGACCTTACTGAAAAAGTCGCTAACCAAGCATTCTTCAGGTGTGCACCTGTTGCCACGTCCTGTTCAGTTGGAAGATGTCAATCTTATTACTCCCGANAGTCTTCAGCGTGTGATAGGTTTGCTGAAAACTTCGTTCTCGCACATTGTTCTCGATACATCCAAAGGCTTTAGTGTTTTGGATATGCAGGCCATTCAGTTGGCGGATGATGTGTTGATGGTAACCCAGCTGGATTTGCCATGTTTGCGAAATGTGGTGCGATTGATGATGACGTTTGATGATAACGCTACCTTGCGAGAGAAGGTGAAGATTATCGTGAATCGTGCTGGACAAGATAGCGGACAGATCAGCCTGAAGAAGGCACAGGAGACTATTGGACGAGAGATATTTTGGCAAATTCCCAATGACTATCGGATCATGGTCGAAGTCCGAAATAATGGGGTCCCGCTATTGCATCATGCACCCAAGGCTGGGATCACCAATTCGATTGGCCAACTGGCCAATGCCTTGTGTGGCAAGACTTTCGGAGAGTCGGTAACTAGCGATTCCGAATCCAGGAGCCGCAGTTGGCTTAAGCTTTGGCCAACCAAGTAGCGTCTAGTCTATTCCGTAATTCTCACGAGCACTTCTACGGATACGGCATAATCGGTATAGGCATTACATTATCCATGTGATGATTTTTGCCCCAATCTTGCCCCTAATCTTGCCCCCGATCTTGCTTCGATCTTTCCAGATGTAAGCTACGTTTGCATGACGCAAAGTTGTCCCGTGGGCCCAAAGTACGGTTCCACCTCAAGGTGTAGTGTCAAGGAAATCTCTACTATGAGCAGTCTAAACACGCCCATGCCCGAAGTTGGGAATCCAGAAAAGGAGGCCGAATTCGATAAGTTGAAGCAAAGTATCCACTCCAAGTTAGTGGATAAGCTTGACCTTACGCATGTTGGTGAATTTGAAGGCGATGTGTTGCGTCGTGAAATACGCCTGGTCGTTGAACATCTTTGCGATACGGAAAATACATTTCTAAATCGCGCTGAGCGTGAGCGCTTAGTTGATGAAGTGCTGGACGAAACCTTTGGGTTGGGTCCGCTTGAGATATTGCTTAAAGATCCTGCAATTAGTGAAATCATGATTAATGGCCCCAAGGCCGTTTTTGTCGAAAACAGCGGGACACTCGAAAAAACCAAAGTTACTTTTCGTGATGACAAGCATTTGATGCAAATTATCGATCGTATCGTATCCAAAGTTGGCCGACGAGTCGATGAAGTTTGCCCGATGGTGGATGCCCGTTTGCAAGATGGTTCGCGTGTAAACGCTATCATACCTCCATTGGCATTGGACGGGCCAAGCGTTACGATTCGCCGTTTTGGATCGAATCCACTCAAGCTTGAAGACTTGCTCAACTACAAAAGCATGACACCCGAGATGGTGATGCTTCTTGAAGGAGCGATGAAGTCGAGACTGAATATAATTATTTCAGGGGGTACGGGTTCTGGTAAAACAACATTGCTGAATACTCTTTCGAGTTTTATATCCAACGAAGATCGTATTGTAACCATCGAGGACGCAGCTGAACTACAATTGCAACAAAGCCATATTGTCCGACTGGAGACTCGACCTCCCAATATTGAAGGGAAAGGCCGTATATCTGCAACAGACCTGGTGCGAAACTGCTTGCGTATGCGTCCAGACCGAATAATTATTGGCGAATGCCGTGGCGCTGAAACACTCGACATGTTGCAAGCTATGAATACGGGCCACGATGGCTCCTTAACCACGTGCCATGCTAATACTCCACGCGATGCAATCGCTCGACTAGAAACCATGGTCATGATGGGTGGATATGATTTACCGATTCGAGCGATGCGTACACAAATTGCTAGTGCTGTCGATTTAATAGTACAGGTGAATCGCTTGTCAGGTGGGCCTCGCAAAGTAACTGCGATCACCGAAGTGATGGGTATGGAGCAAGACACAATCGTGATGCAAGACATCTTTACGTACAACCAGGAAGGTGTCGATGAGAATGGTCGTGCTGCCGGAAAATTTATATCGACTGGTATCCGTCCAAGCTTTATGCCACGTTTGGAATCACATGGCATACGTTTGCCAGCAAGTGCTTTCCGTGAGCGGATCATGCTCCGCGACTAATATTATGCTTGCCGGGTAATCAGAGGGGGACCCGGCAAGTTGTTCATGCTAGAGAATAAACATTCCTGTTATTTGGTGATTCAATAATGTTAACCACTGTAATGATCAGTATTGCCGTATTTATCGGCGTCGTAGCAGGCATTATGGCAGCAGCCATGTTTCTGCGCGATAAGTCGGTCTTGCAGATGGAAGACCGGCTAAGCACGCTGACGGGTAAAAATGAAAAGGTCGAGCCAGGAGGTCTCTCTAAGGTGGCCCAGATGCTGGCAAAAGAGAAAGAAGGAAAAAGTCCACTTGATGCTGTACTTGCAAAATGGTTCAACCTGACCTTGCTGTTTGAGCAGGCTCAAGTTGAACGGAACATGGTTGCATTTTTAGGCACAAGTATTGGTCTTGGCGTAGGAGCGGGGATGCTCTGCGGTTTTGCAGGTCTGAATCTCATTTTTGCCCCTATAATAGGAGTCATGTTTTCTGGCATTCCATTTTGCTGGCTGTTATTTCGCAGGAAACGACGGTTGGCAAAATTCGCGGCCCAATTGCCAGAAGCTCTCGAACTCGTAGCACGTGCTCTGCGGGCCGGTCATAGTCTGGCAGCAGGTTTTCATCTGGTTGGTCAAGAGGGATCCGATCCGGTAGCAGGTGAATTTAATCGCGTATTTGAAGCACAGAACCTGGGTATTCCTTTTGAGGAATCGCTCGAAAGTCTTACCATTCGCGTTCCAAACCTGGATCTGAAGTTCTTTGTGACAGCGGTTATTTTGCAAAGACAAACGGGCGGTGATTTGGCAGAAATCCTAGACAAAATTGGTCATCTGATACGTGAACGTTTTCAGATTTGGGGCCAAGTGCAGGCACTTACGGGAGAAGGCCGTCTTTCGGGTATTGTACTTCTTGCATTGCCTCCNCTGCTATTTGTCACAGTCTATCGCATGAATCCAGATTACATCCAATTACTGTTTACCGACGACTTGGGTAAGAAAATGCTCATAGCTGGCGTACTAAGTCAGTTGTTCGGTGCTTTAGTTATTCGCAAGATCGTCAACATCCGAGTCTGACATGTCCCTATTGATCGCAAACATGATGTCGTCGCCAGTGGTTATCCAATTAGCCGTAGTAGGCGGCGTAGCTACTATNGTTTGGTGGTTGCTGGACTTATTGGCTTCTAAAAAGCCACGAGCTGAACAGCGATTGCAGGATATTCGCGAGCCAAACACGCACAAATCAGATTTGCTGCGAGACGGGAAAAACAAGTCTGGCACAATGTCTAAAATGCTCGAAAAGGCATCGCCAGCTTTGGCCAAGCCCTTGCAGCCAAAAAGTGATCAGGAAGTAAGCGACACGAAATCGAAGCTCAACCAGGCCGGTTTTCGCGCGGAAAACGCTGCTGAAGTGTTCTGGTCATTGAAGATGATTGGTTTAGTAGGGGGCTTTTTCCTGGGNGGTGGAGCTATTGTCTTGACTCGTGGTTTGGATATTGATTCNATAACCTATGCAGGTGGTATTGCCTTCCTGATGTTCTTTATGCCAGGAATTGTATTGTGGCTTATCACCAAGAGTCGGCAAGATAATATCTTTTATGGGTTGCCCGATGCACTCGACCTAATGGTTGTTTGCGTAGAAGCAGGTTTGGGATTGGATCAGGCCATGCGTAAAGTGGCAGAAGAAATGAAAGATAGCTACCATGTCATTGCCGAAGAATTCAGTCTTTGCAATCTTCAGTTGCAGATGGGACGGGCTCGCAATGATGTCCTCCACGATCTGGGGCTACGAACGGGTGTGGATGACCTGAAAGCTTTGGCAGCAATCTTGATCCAAGCTGACAAGTTTGGTTCGAGTGTGGCTCAAGCACTACGTGTACAGAGCGATTCAATGCGTACACGCCGACGGCAAATGGCGGAAGAAAAGGCAGCCAAAACGGCTGTGAAACTGATTTTCCCGTTAGTGNTGTTCATTTTCCCAGCGATTTTCATCGTACTTGTAGGGCCCGCGGCGATTACGATGGTCAACGAGTTGTTTCCCTCCATACAGAATGGTTGATCTCCAAGCTGCTCTGGGGGGGCTCTGCCGGAGCAGAGTGAGCGTCATTTTCTGGCGTGTGTCTGAGAAGTAAGCGTTTTTTGGATGCTTGCCAAAAACATCAATCACGCCTTGAGCAGAACTATTTCCTCCAGGAAGAAAGAAATTCAGCAAAAGCATCTTCGCTGTAGCTTTCATCTTCTTCGAGTTTAGNCGTGCGCTGTGAGTGCAGCAGGTTGCCATCTTGTTCGAGTACAAAGAAGTGCGGATAGCCTTCAATCTTTGGGTACTGAGCCAGGAATGCTTCTGAGTTATCGCTTGGGTAGGTGACCTTCATCACCAGGAAATTTTGTTCGAGCATTTGGCGAATTTCTTGATTGCTTTCCATGTACTTGCTGATCCGTACGCACCAACTGCACCAGTCTCCACCTACCTGGAGCAAAATGCGTTTGTCTTCGGTCTCTGCACGTTGAATCGTTTTGGATAAATCTTGAAATGGATCCTGGCTCTCACTGTAGTGGTCTACAGAATAGAAAGCTGCTTTGCCCTGCAGAGGTATTNGCGGAGCATTGTCTGTCGGAGAATCCTGGCACCCTATGGCAATGAGCACAGATAAAAAAAAGATCGCATGATAATTTGCACATAGACGATTGTTCATCAGGCCTCTTTCCAATTATGCCTTAGCGTCTTTGTGAGAGATTGCGGTGCTATCCAAAACCTATCTAGCAGGTTAGTGACCCGCCCCCAGTAATCCATACGATCGCAGGGTGCTTCTTACCATCATCAGGGTCGGTTGTGACGTATGCCGCCAAGCGACCTACGGGTGACTCATAACGGATCAATTCGAATTCATTTCCAGTGGGAGAATCAAGGNCACTATAAGACTCGCCAGGTTTTACAATTTGCGTGTCAAANCCTTCTCTCGATTCGCGCAGCGTTTGCTGCGGCATTAACGAAGGCTGGTCAGNGAATAAAATTGGATCTGGAGCCACATTATAGCCAACGACAACAAGGGCAAGAATCAGAACATGTCTTTGCATATCGACTTATAGAGTCCCAANAAGTCTACTTCGTGTGCCTGCTCAAATAGCATTTTTGACTGCTTCGAACCAGGCGGCCAAGCCTATTGGCGCTTGATGGTATGTCTTCCAGGAATGGAGATTCCCATCGACGACCGCCGGATCATCGACGTAAATTCCCCCCACGGGGTCCACGTCGCGACGACACTTCGTAACGGTTGCGATTTTACGGCCTTTGAGAACACAGTCACCTGTTCCGCCGTNATAGAAAGATGCCGCCAGGAGTTCGACACCATGGCATGTCGAGGCGACTGGAGCATTTTTTTCCATCAGATCAGCGATTTGGAGGCGCAGAGACTCATTGTCTCGAATGTATTCCGGAGCACGGCCCCCACCGAGCATAGCTGCAACGAACCTCTCTCGTTGCTCCCAAGCCTCCTCGAAGGACATGGCGGTAAGAAGATGATACCCCGANATTTCCTGGGTCAAACCATCCCAGCCAGCCGTTTGNTCGTGAAGCACCATAGGATAGACAGTCATCGCTTCTGGTCCAACAAGCACCGGTAAGATGTTTGTTGTCTCTGTAAAGCAACGAATGAAATCGTAGGGCACGGTGATGTCATTTTGCTCACTTGCGGCTCCTACGGGGCAATATACCCATTTGAGTTGTGTTTCATCGAGTCGCCTAGCTTCGGCCTTACCCATCAACATCGCTGTATCGATTGGTGGGAGTATCATCTTTCGGCCNCTTCTGAGTGTTNGTTGCGTTCTTTGGAGGTGATTGCAGTGTACGAAGTTGCGACACCCGAGGAAATCGTCTTCGATCTTCAATCAGCCTTAGCGGTATCGGCCGAAGTTTCACTTGGCGGATAAAACTGGTACGGTAGCGTGGCGAGTGACCTGCCCCCAGGTAAGGTACCAGTGTCTAACTTAGATCAGGGATGGCCTGAAGGCCAGTNCCGTTGGCTTGCTGAGGCGTAGCCGAAGCGATCGAACGGGGCTGAATCGCTTCGGGTGCCGGGGGTCGATAACCGAGGCTGCTGTGCGGCCGCGCAGTGTTGCAATAGTTTCTCCATCGCTCGATGAGTACCTTGGCTTCAAGTATCGTATCGAACAGTTCCCGATCGAGCAGCTCATCTCGAAGTTTGCCGTTGAAGCTCTCGATATAGCCGTTCTCCCAGGGCCTGCCGCGATAGCACCGACTGCAGGTCGCATCGATGGGCATTCTGGGTAAGTTAGTCCGGTTGATCCAGAAGTGACGTAGTTTATCGACTAAGGCAGACGATATTCACGGTGGATGTGCATTCCTGCCTTGGGGGCAACGTGTTCTCAGTCTCGACATTGTAGGATATTTTGGCCCGTCAAATTAGGACCCCCGTCATGAAGCATATTATTCTTGCGGTTAGCTCGCTGTTTGGCTCAATTTTTATGACCCTGGAAGTGAGTGCCCAGCGTGGTGAATGCTCATGCAATCAGGGTTGCTATGCGGGGGTTGGTGAGGCTTGTCGAGCTGGTTTTTACGCCAATGCAACCTGGCCACGAAGTTATATCCCGGCGAGCCGTCGTGCTGTTTGCCAAACCTACGCGGCCATGATTCAGAATGGTTGGAGAAGACAGAATCTGTTAGGGAATTACCATTTTGATGAAAATAGTAATGAGTTGACAGAAGCTGGCAAACTAAAAGTTAATTGGATCTTATCACAGGCCCCGGTAGACCGTCGCAGCATATTTGTGCAGCGTGGTATCAACGAGGCGCAAACAGCAACCCGTATCGCGTCTGTTCATGATCGGGCTGCCAACATGAGTCCGACGATTGGGCATGTTGAGGTGAACGACACGCACCTTGTTGCAGAAGGACATTCGGCCGGTGTTGTCGATTCTATGTTCGTGGGTTTCCAGGCCAATCGTCCTTTGCCAGCTTTGCCCGCTAGTACGGGTTCGGAATCTGGAGAATANCATAATAGCAGGTGATCCCGTCTTTGAAGGGACCCGCCAACCCGCCGGCATGATGCCAGGTGGAGAAAAATGTCAGGGAGGGGAAATCGTGATCAAGCAATGGATTTCAATCTGGGCACTAATTGCAGTGGTCAGTGGCTGCACACTACCAGGGATTCCCGGCAACACACGTTTTGCTCAACAATTGGGGTCTCAACAATTGGCATCCCCTGCCGGCCANCAGCAGGATGTTAGTTTTACGGAACGCGTTGTCAATTATTTAACGCCCGGTAGACCTGCCAGTAATCATGAGCAGCCACGGCAAGCAGTCCAGGTGAATCCGGCCTACAAAAAGCTCGACCCGATATCATTGGGTTATAATTCCGGGCCGCCCAATGCAGATCTCTATCTGTCAATGGCCCAAATGAGTGACCGGGGAGGAAATCCGGCACATGCCCGTAGTATGTATCATAAGACACTCACGATAGATGCTAAAAACCGTGAGGCGCTGCTGGGACTTGCGCGTCTGGAAGATCGTGAAGGGAATCTGGTAGCAGCAATTCAGGTTTACCAAAAAGCCCTGTCCATGAATCCACAAGANNCCACAGTTCTGAATGACCTGGCTTTATGCCATGCTCGTAAAGGTGAGTTGCAACACTCGGCCAACGCATTGGGGACGGCCATCCGGTTGCAACCTCAAAAGCAACTGTATCGTAACAATATCGCCAAGGTTCTCGTGGAAATGAATCATATCAATCCCGCTTTGAACCATTTGAGCTCTGTGCATCCTCCGGCAATTGCCCAATACAATATAGGTGTGCTGCTGCACCAACGTGCTCGCAGTAACGAAGCTGTTCATCATTTGGCCAAGGCTTCGCAGTTGGATCCACAACTCGTGGCGGCTCAATATTTGTTGGCACAAATCAATGGAAAGACCAAGCAGGTCTATCCTGTCAACGGAAGTGTTTTGCCGACACCCATGGCACCTCCCGGTTTTGCGGCAGGTCAAACGTATCCCACTACGGGAATAGGTACGCTTGCTCCCGTCCCATTTCCTGCCGAAACAGCGCAAGTGCCCCTAGGTTCTTCTCCTGTTTTGTTGCCTGCAGTGCATTAGTTCGTTTGGCTCTTGCGCTTAGCAACGCGGAGTTTGGCACTGCGAGCGCGAGGGTTCTCGGTAGTTTCGGTTTCGGATGGTAGCAGGGGACTCTTGGTGAGTACCTGGAGCCGCGGGTCTGAACGGAACGCATGTTTTACCAAGCGATCTTCCAGTGAGTGGAAACTGATGATTGCCAATCGTCCATCGGGCGCCAAACAGTCGGGTAGATGTTTGAGTGCTTGTTCTAATTGGGTAAGTTCTTCGTTGACTGCAATGCGCAGTGCTTGAAAGGTACGTGTCGCTGGATCAATGCGGTGCCCTTTTTTGCTGCGTGGCACACAGTGGCGTACCAGGTTGGCCAATTGGTCCGCTGTACGAATGGGATTTTCACGTCGCTGGGCGACCAGTTTGCGAGCAATGCGGCGACTCAGGCGTTCTTCACCATATTGGTAGATTATATTTGCCAGGCTTTTTTCGTCGATGCGTGCCAGTAGTTTCCAGGCAGGTTCCCCCCGAGTACGGTCAAATCGCAAGTCAAGTGTACCATCACTCTGGAAGCTAAAGCCTCGATCGTGATCAGCCAGCTGATCGCTAGAAAGCCCCAGGTCGAGCAGGATGCCATCTACGTGGAGCAACCCATGCTCTCGCAGTAATTTTGGAATGGCCGTGTAGCTACCGATGGCGACTTCCACGGGCAAGCCTTCCAGGGCGGCTTGCGCACGGTCGAGGGCTTCGGGATCTAGATCGATTGCCAGGACACGTCCCGATGGCAGGACCTGGCGTGCCAACTCTGCCGTGTGTCCTCCGCCGCCCAGGGTGCCATCGACGAGGACTTTAGCGGGTGTTGCCTGGAGCCACTCCACAACCTCTGCAAGCATTACAGGTTTGTGGCAAGTCGGCTCTGTCACGTTGGTCTCATCAAAAGGAGGCGGCTGGGGTGCTGGGCTCGTTGATTGCTGGGGAAGTCGTAGAGTCTCTCCTGGACCAGCTTGCACGGATAGTGCCTGGCGATCCTCAGTGTGGCTGCCATACCAACCTCGGCATAGGCTAGCCTTGTTTACCCAGCCAGCAAAGTCCTGGGACTACTCTGGCAATGGTACGCATTTATCCAGATCCGGGCTACAAGTTTCTAGCATCGATTTCCCAGTATCGATTGTCCGAAGTTCAAGTACTCTTGGCAATTCCAGATCTGGCTGCATTAACTATTCTTGCTTACTTTGGTACGTTATGCGGCATGGAACCATGGATCGAATACGAATTGCCAGCCGAGCTGGTTGCTCAGGAGCCGCTTAAAAATCGGGCGGATGCACGCCTGATGCTGGTCGACCGTCAGCGTCAATTGATCAGCCACCACCATGTGCGGGATCTCCCTCGGTTGCTCCAACCTGGGGACCGAATGGTGTTGAACGATACCAAAGTCATACCGGCCCAATTGCGAGGTTTTCGAACCAGTACGGGAGGCCGTTGGCAAGGTTTGTATCTGGGGCAATCGGAAACAGGAGACTGGCAACTGGTGTGCAAAACACGCGGTCGGCTGCAGCCACTCGAAAGCATCACACTGCTCAACCGAGATGGTCAGGAGGCTGCGAAGTTGTGGTTGCTGGAACAGCTCGAAGATGGCCAGTGGTTGGCTCGACCAGATTCTGAGTTGCCGGTCGAAAAGTTGCTCGACCAGATTGGCCATGTCCCTCTGCCTCCCTACATCCGTGATGGGAGAATGGTTGACGATGATATTCAAAGCTACCAAACAGTCTTTGCCAGGACCCCCGGTGCGGTGGCTGCTCCGACGGCAGGGTTGCATTTTACGGAATCGTTATTGCGTNCCATCCAGCAGACGGGGGTTGAATTCTCGGCAGTCACACTACACGTAGGGCGAGGTACTTTTAGGCCTATCGATGTAGAGGATCTCGATGAACATCCGATGCACTCGGAGTGGAGTACGCTGCCTGAATTGGCAGCCCGCGAAATCAATGAGAGTCGGTCACGAAACGAGCGGATCGTTGCTGTCGGAACTACGGTCACGCGGGTACTTGAAACCGTGGCTGCTGCACTGCCTGAAAANGCACCTTTGAGCGCGTGGCAGGGGCATACCGAGCTGTTTATCCGACCTCCCTATACGTTTCGTGCCATCGACGTACTGATGACCAATTTTCATTTTCCACGTACGACTTTATTGCTATTGGTGCAGGCATTTGGGGGGACGGATCTNATTCGCGAAGCGTATGAAGAAGCTGTCCGCGAGGAATATCGCTTTTACAGCTACGGCGACGCAATGCTGATTATTTAAAAAATGGGCTCTCCTCCAGGGGGCAGGGGCAGAAGCCTCCTGTATTGATAAGAGCCCATCCATGTTCGGGGCAGCCCACCAGAGTGTGTGCTGCAGGCAGAATATTGGTGGTAGCTAATTGCGTAGATTCNTCTAGCTTGGGAAACGGCCAGTAACCCAATGTACTTTAGGTTAATACACTTTAGAGTTCTTTGTAATTATCTCGCTTTCTAGTGCATGGGACTGATTGAGTAGACGCACAGATTTGGCGTTTTGGGGGTGCTGATTCGTACGGATCTTGTGGCTACTAGCCTGTGGTNGCCGGTGTGGTCATCGGGCTTACAAGGACAGATATGCGGGCCAGAATTCGTTTCGGTCCACGGGCTCGAGGAAGCTCTGGAACACGAATAGTGCCATCAGGATGTGGGCTCGGCGAATAGTAGCTAGCTCTTAGGGATCAGGGGATCCCAGGGCACCACTTAGCTCCGTAGCAGAGTTGTCAAAACTTGCTGCGGTCTGATTGGAGAGCAGGCTGACCGAACTGATGCACACTGCCACGATCAGTGCAATGAGCACGGCGTATTCTACTGAGGTGGGGCCTTCTTCGTCGATTGCCAGGCGTTTTAGTAATTCCATCATGCGACGTNGCCATTATAAGAATAGACTGTTGTTGTGTTGTGGAATGGATCGCTCCACTCCATTACAAGCTTATCTTATGCTGGCCGGCGAGATCAGCAATTTGAGGCCCTGCTGTGCACAGCATCCCACGCAGTCGCGTTCTATTTGTCGACTATGATGAATATGCGGGCTGCAAGGGCAGCACGAATTGGGCTCGGCAGAGCTTTGCTCCGTCAGTACCTGGACCACCTANAACTAGATTGGTTCTAGGCCAACTAGATTGGTTCTAGGCCTGGCTGGAAAGCCAGTTAGCGTTATGCCTGGAAGGACTGTCCGCAGCCACACGATTTCACAGCGTTGGGATTATCAAACGTGAAGCCACGCTTGTCGACGCCTTCATAAAAATCAACCGTGGTACCGTCCAGATAGAGAGCACTTTTCTTATCGACCACTACCGCGACGCCATGGAAATCGTATTTGGCATCCGCTTTTTCGTCGTAGTTGCGATCGAATCCCAGCGAATAACTAAACCCACTACAGCCTCCACCGGCTACACCNACTCGGAGGATTGTGCCCTCTTCGAGTTTTTGGTCTTCCATTATCCGCTGTACTTCGCCGGCGGCCTTTTCGGTCAAGACTACGCTCATTTTCTACTTTCCTCGAATCGCAGGTTCGTTTGCTTCCAAAAAAATCCTCATTTAGTAGGACCAGACTCTTAAGCTTGTCTAAGAATCGTCACTCCCACCCCTTATAGGTTAACCCAAAGCCCCCGGGGAGGAAAGTCGGACCAGTCTGGATATTTCTCCGTTTTGTCTCACTTGCAGGNTAGCTGGCATGTGAGCCTGATGACTGGAGGAATGTTATTTGGACACTTGAGAAGTACGGGCTAAAGCCTTTCGTAGCCGAAGCAGTAGGTTTTGGCCNTTGAGCAAAAGGGGGGNACGTTCTGGCTGGATTCTCTTGGGTGTTGATTTGTGGTGTTTTTTCTGCCTTTTCCATTTTGTGGGCCAACTGCGCCAATGCGTCATTTGAGCCTTTCCATTACGCTCTCAAGCGGCACAGAGGCCGTTCCCTATAAGGGGGGGAGAGGGTCGCAAGAGGGGCATTACGAAGAGGCCAGTTTCCTTAATTTTTTGACGGCCGTAGTTACAATCTCAATGGATTGATCGATTTCTGCTTCTGTATTGAAGCGGCCGAGCCCAAAGCGGAGACTGCTGCGTGCCAGGTCTTCTCCCATACCTAACGCTAGCAGCACATGGCTGGGCCCTGGATCCGTTGATGCACAGGTTGCTCCCGAACTAACCGCCAGATCGCCCATCGACATCAGGAGTGCTTCGCCATCGACATTACCAAAGGATAGGTTCAGATTGCCTGGGAGTCGCAGCAGTTGGCCGGCATGATCCACGGCATCCAGGGCCGGGCCGCACAGCTGCAGGTCTCCCAATTGATTGTTGAGTCCCTCCCAAAGCCGATTCCGCAGCATAGAGAGCCTTTGGGATTCGCNGGGCAACTCATCCAGACATAATTCCAAAGCAGTTGCCATGCCAACAATACCCGGGGTGTTGAGGGTGCCACTTCGCCTGCCTGCTTGTTGTCCCCCGCCTGTGATTTGCGGTTCCAATCGTACTTTGGGACTTCTATTTCTGACGAGTAAAACCCCCACCCCTTTAGGGCCATAGATTTTATGTGCCGTAAGACTCATCAAGTCGATGGGTATCTGCTGCATGTTTACGGGAATCTTGCCCACTGCCTGCGTGGCATCGCAATGTAGCAAGACTCCCTGACGTTGGCACAACTCTCCAATCTCGGCCAGAGGTTGCAGGATACCGATTTCGTTATTAGCCAGCATCACGCTGACAAGCAGCGTGTCGTCGCGGAGTGCGTCGGCAACTTTTTGAGGGTCTAGCCATCCTGCTGTTGGGCTGGGGTAGNGTTCGACTTTGAGGGTGGTGACCTCAAAATCTCGCCTGGCCAGACGGTGCAGCGGTTCCAGTACAGAATGGTGCTCCGTACCAACACTGATTAGGTGTTTTTTGGGCTGGCGTTTGCGTTGGGCAGCGCCAAGGATTGCCAGGTTATTGCTCTCTGTGGCACCACTGGTAAATACAATTTCGGAGCGGGCGGCTCCCAGGCAAGAGGCAATGGATTTTTGTGAGCGTTCAACGGCTTGATGGGCCGTTTCGCCCAGTCGATGACCCGTGCTTCCCGGGTTGCCATATTGTTCAGAAAAATACGGCAACATCGCCTCCAGCACGCGAGGATCCACGCATGTTGTGGCATGATTGTCGAGGTAGAGCATAAGGAGGGCTGGTTNAAAGGAAATGCTGGCAGAAGTGAGCCCGCTATCCAAATAATGCTGGTACTACGATTTGTGACCAGGTCTCAAAATCTTCGAGTTGGGTGAGTAATTCTTCGATAGGTTGAAATCCGGCATTCAAAATATCGTCTTCGCGCGGATGGACGTGTGAAGTTTCGACATCAAATAGATGCACAATACCCAGATGAACTTTGCCGACCGGTGTTTCGTCGTCGTTGATCAATCCAACACACTTTTCGGTATAAGGCGTTTCGATGGCGACTTCTTCGTCGAGTTCGCGCTGCAATCCTTCGTGGTATACGTCGTTGACGGTACCAGCCCCGGAGTCCAAGGTGGAAATATGACCGCCAATACCCACGCTTCGCTTGGCATGGAGGCGTGCTTCACCTTGGCCTCCNCCGCGCGTGTATTGAAAGACTCGCGGTATNCCCTCTGCGTCAACATAGCGAAAAACAACATAGGGTATCAGTTGTTTGAAGCTGGGGTCTTGTTCCATGACGCTCCGCGGACGGTAGGCAATCTGGCTGCTCTCAAGAAGAGCAGGAAGATAAGTATCGATATCCTTGGAGAACCCCTGGAAATGTCCCAAGGCATGAAACTCACTGGTTGGTACGACTAGCACATGCTCGTCAGCAACTGTCGACATCTTGAATCCTTTCGCAGGGCAGTGGTTAGTTTTTTGCGCACAACAGTTTCCGAGGCACCTATTGCCCGAGCCAATTGCNCGAGCCAANTGCCCGAGCCAATTGCTGGNCAAAATAGCGCACTCACGCAAGCGTGTTGCACCAGCCAATCATCGATCAGCATAACACATTCTACCAATTTGTCAGGCGTTTGGGAGAATTGTTGCCTTCTCCCAGCCATACGATCTGTTGGTGTCTNTCGCAGGCACAAAAAAGCTTTTCGAAAGAGGGGCTATTCGCNCAAATCCCTACTTTGCATTGGTAAATCTTCGATCCTCAACTTGATTTCATCCGCATTGGCTTTGAGTTCTGGAGCATACATGGCGGACACACGTGTTGGCAGGGCGCTAAATTTNCCGGGGATTTCTGCTCGCAGCCGATAAGCAATGCTATGCTTACCGCGAGCCAGACGTGCCACAAATAAGCTGACACGATCATCGCGTAACTCCAGGTAAGCGCCCAGGGAGTTGCCATTGTATCCACTCCGGATATCGACCGGTTCGAAACCGGCGGCTTTCATGTCTTCCAGCAGGATGTATTCGTAGTCATTTTTACTGTCAATGACCAACTCCACCTCTACCATGTCGCCACTGTTTAACGCGGACAGATTGGCCAGTTTCTGGCGTTTGTATTTGCGGACGTGCTGCGGAACCACTTGTCCTTGATCGCCAGCAGCGGGGGCCAGGGTGGTTGCGCGTGTAAGTTTGTAATAGTGGCGCTGGATCTTCAGTTCCAGTCCCGCAGCCGAAATAGGGTCTTCCAGGGTAAAGTTGGTGAGGTGGCCACTCATGTAAAGAGGGGACTTGCCCTGCTTGCGAATCTCCACCGTGTGTTGACCCGAAGCAAGCTGATTGCCAGTCAGGACGAGTGTGTTCTCCANGGAAAACAAGTTGTCCGTCTGGATGGCAACATCTTTGNGAAGTTGGCCATCGATCCAGATTTGAACATTACTATCTGGAGTCAGCTCTTTGCTGGTTTTNAGGTAGTCTGCAAAGGCCTCGACCACTAAGGCCGTATCTCGTGTGCTTTTCCAGTAGGTGGCATGTTTGCGATTGTTCAGGAGATATTTTACCAATTGGGAGGCAACAATATTGTCGGGTTCAACTACGGAGAGCAACTTGAGGTAGTAGGCGTGTGTTTCGTATTCTCCGCCGTACCAATGCCACATTGTATTGTCTGGTAGTCGGAGCCAGGCCGTTTGATTCTCGTCATCTTGCACAACATACTGACTGATGTTACGCAGGATCACGCCAAGTTTTTCGTGATCGCCCCGTTTATGCAGGGCCAGACCAAAGGTAGCCAGGCTATGTACGGACAAGTGCGTACGGTCGCGGTACAAATATTCGCGCATNCGAGGATCATCGCNATCTGCTGCTGCCAATACCATGGAAACCAGGGCATCGAGATTGTCGGCAAACTTTTTGCGAGGTACTTGCTGTCCTTTGTCCTCCAGATTTTTATCCCAATTGTCCAANAGACGTAGTTGCTGGGCCTGGTAGACTGCCAGCCACTGGGTCCCCTGTTCTAAAACACTGGGAACGACGGCCACACCATTTTCCTGGGCAATCTGCAGNCCGTGCAGGACAACGGCAGTCGTATGTGGCGTACTACGTTCGCTCCAGCCGCTAAACCATCCCCAACCACCATCGGAGAGTTGCATCTCCGTCAAGCGATTGACGCCTGCTTTGACTATTTTTGTTAGTTCGGCATCGTCGAAGACTGGCGAACGTTCTGGTCGCTGCCAGACCGGAGTGTCGCCTGCAGGAGGGGCCAGCTCCTGGGGATTCTGAAGAGGCTGGTCTGCTTTGAACTGTTGGAGGTTCCAACCCATTTTTTGCAGGGTTTGCTGGGTAAGAACTGCTGGCAAAAAACGATTCAAGGTTTGTTCGGTGCAGCCATACGGATACTCAATCAGGTAGGGCAGGGCGTTGACCATGGCGCCGGCCAGGCTNGGNGTGAATTGAATTTTCAGGTTTGTCTGGTCGGCGCGCCTGGCAGCAGGTACCGTGATGGTGAATTCCTTTTTGTGCTGGTCAGACCGCAGTACACCGGAGAAGGATTCCGTTTTGAGCATGCCGTGGACATAAACGGGAAAACTCATCTGCATGGCGTCTGATTCTTGATCCGTAGAGGCACGCATACGAATGGTCGCTTTGCCTTCGTGGTTGACTTTCACTCTCCAGTCAACACGTTCTTCTCCTCCGGGTGCCACGACGACATCTTTTTTTAGTTGGGACGGTCCGGTGAGAATGTCTCCATCGAGTTCGAGTTGCACGCGTATCTGATGGGCATCTGGCAAGTAGTTGTGCACATTCGCAGAGAGAACAACTTCATCCGTTTCGACAAAAAAACGAGGTGCTTGCATGCGAAGAATAAGATTCTTGCGGGTTACGATTTCTGCAGTGCCCTCTCCCACCCGGGTGCCGTGGCTCATGGCCCAAACACGGATTTTCCAGGTAGTGAGGTTTTCAGGCATTTCAAGTTCTGCTTCAGCCAGGCCTTCGGCATTGGTTTCCAGCGTACCGATCCACATGGCCGTATCGGCAAAGTTTTCGCGCACACTTGCATCGAATGGATTGAGCTCCCCAGTAGGATCTTTAGAGAGTGCTGGGAGATCATCGCTTCTTGCAACATCCGCTTCATCTTCTAGGCCAACGGAACCTGCGTTTGCGAGAACGGATGCTTGTGGAGCAAGTTCGGAGAAGCCACGCCTGCTGTTCGAAACTCTTCCNAATCCTTTCTGGCGAAATTCATTGAATGGATGGGCCGATTCCCGGGCAATCTCATCTCCAAAGATTCCCAGATTGTGCATGGTGGGTAGATTGGGTTTTACGTGCGCGTGGGAATACCGCTGGAGNTTGGTTTCTTCGTGTGGCTGATGACTGCGACGCCATTTCCAGAAAAATTCGCGAATACCNGNAACATTGCTGCCGCCAGAGATATACTCCAGTGCTTTGTCATAAATAGCGAGCGTTAGCGTTCCGACAAACGGATTGCCATGCTGGTCGGTAAGTTTGAGCAAGACTTTTGCTGCCTGGCCTGGCGTGTAAGCCTTGGCAGAGGGAACGACCTCAACCTGGATTATGCGATTGCTGGGAGGAACGAAGATCTCACGGGTCACGGTATGAACTCGGCCACCATGGACCGTGACTGCCTCGACAAAGAAGTTGGGTGCATCTTGAGGCATTACCTCAATATCGACGAGTTGGCTTTTGCCGGTAAGCTTGACGAGTTGTGGTGGTAGATAAATGCCATCGGATGGCCGTGCAAACAGTAGAACNGCAGCTCCTGCACGGTTGGTGTTGATTTGCATTGAGACTTTATCACCCGCCTGGTACTCATGCTGATCCGGTATCAATTCCAAGTCGTTGAAGCGAAACTCGCTGCCGTCAAAACCGGTTCCGGCAACGGTGACCATGTGGCCGCCTTCGACCTTGTTGTCGGCCGAATCGGTGAGTTCGTAGGACAGCCTGTATTGCCCTCCTTGAGAAGCTTTGATTTGCAGTTTGGCTTGCCCCATTTCGTTTGTGGCAACTTCCCAGCGACCGACTTCTGTTTCAACCGGCTTGTCATTGTCGTACTTCACTTGAAGCAGACGGAGAGTGCCCTGGCCCTCGATGGGCTGGCTTGCCAATGTTTGTGCGGCACATCCAATCTGAATGGTGTCGCCAACACGATAGTGGCCCTGCTCAGTCCAGACATACACCCGAAAGGGTTGATGCGCGACCAGCACGCGNCCGCTGCCCACGATTGTGCGACGCGATTTGTCGATGACTTCAGCTTGGATCTGATAACTTTGATCCTGGTCGGGATAAAACTGTTTTGCCAGGGAGGTGTCGATTTGGACTTCAACCTTACCGTCCGGGCCAATCGCAACTTCGCGTTCGGCGACAACTTCGGGTTGCTGGGGAGACCGCCAAAACCACCAAGGGTGCGGGGCAGGACATCCCCANCGTGCCCAGCCTGGGTACCAGGAATACTCCTGATGACTCCACCAATAGCCGGGACCGTAGAGCCAATCCCAAGGCATGGGTGGGTACCAGGCTTGATTGTACGGGGTGCGCAGGATTTTGTATTTTACCCTGGCATTCAGAACGGGTTCTCCAAAGTAGTACTTCGCAGATATGGTGGTGGTAATGTTTTTGCCAAGCAGGACAGGTTCGGACGGGGTGTCCATGGTGACTTCAAATTCAGGTTTTTTGTATTCTTCAATGCGAAACGTTCCGCCACCGTGACGGGCCACATTGAGACGGTATTGACCAAGCAGTGCTTCTGCTGGGATTTGCCATTCTNCTTCCAGACCTCCGTAGGCATCCGCAGTAAGTTGTTGGCTAAAAACCTTTTTGTTTTTTGGATCGTGCAACTCAACACGAAAAGACTGGCNGGCATATTGTGATTTGTCGTCTAGGTTGTATTGTGCGTGACGGACNCAGAACTTGAATTGCACTTTTTGCTNAGGCCGGTAAACGGGGCGATCGGTGATCGTGAATACTTTGACTTGCTTGTACTGTTGGTCCTGGTATTCCTGACTCCAAATATTGCTGAATCCCANGTGGGCAAATCGGCCATCGGTCGTGGTTGCTATGGCAACCCAATCATAGCGGTGGTTCTCCTGATCCGATGGCAATGCAACGAGACCGTTCGCGTCGGTGAACTCAGAAAAATTCTTGGTATGGAACTCAAGATCTTTGTCCTTGCGTTCGTACCAGTATCCAAAGAACTCCATGTTGCAGTCGGCAATCGGCTGGCCACCAACCGAATCGGCAACATAGTACATCGTTTTGCCAGACAATCGCTTCTTGACAATGGCCGTGTCGCTTAGCCAGAGCACAATGCTCGTGGTATTGCCTTCATCCATCTTGGACGTAATCAGATAGGCTCCCGGTTCCTGCAAGGGAGTCGTGACTGTGATGCGGCGATCAAAATGCTGTTGATTCGTGCTTTTGTCGAGTGGCTGTAAATCAAGACTCCACCGTGCAATTTCTTTGCCGAGATACTTGTCCTGATTTTCTACCACGAGCCGATGTCCCAGGTTTTCGAGCTGAACCTGTTGCCAATCCCATTTGCGNGGATTCTTTTTGAGATAGGACTTCACGTCTTCCAGAAGTTGGCGTTCTTCAATGCGATGTGCTGTGAATTCCACACGTTGGCCATTACGAAAGCGAAAATCAACCGTGGCGCCTTGTCCAGCTGGTTGCGACATGATGGGTTCAAATCGTCCCCAGTTGGCTTGGATTTGATCTAGTTTTTCTTTGATGTGTTGGCTCGGATTGAGCTGCTGGCAAAGGGTCCAGTATTCGACGGCTAATTGGTACTGTCGTCGATTTTCGAAAAGTGTCGCTAATGCGCTAGCCGCAGGATATTGTTTGTAGGGATNGGCTTGCGCAAGAATTTCTTGATAGATCTTGATTGGGTTGTGCTCTGGGGGTAGCTCAAATCGCCGAATGCCCGTAGCCAGACGGGCAATGGTTTCGTTCTGGCCCAGAGTATGAAGCGCATAGGTTCCCGTTTCGGCCTTGTTGTCCTGAAGTGCACTTCGCCCAAACCACCAGCCATATTGGGCCAGTGTTTCGACGCCGAATTGTGACTGCAGAAAGCGAGCGCGGATAAGTTGGACCTGACTTTTATGGGGCGGATGCCAAATCGCAGCCTGATCCAAGGCCCATCGCCACCGTTCACCGTCATTTTTTGCAGACTGCCAGCTTGACGGCAGGTTGTATACGACGGGCTGATCGTCCGCGCCGATTGGCGCTCCCTGAGTTTGACCGCTGTGGTGATGCCAACCCTCATCGTAATCGGGCAGTTGGGAGAGATCTGTTAAAACCTGGAGTCGCCAGGATTCTTGATACGAATTGCTGTACATCAAGGTATGTGCAAATTGATGGCTCAGCCAGCGAGATTCTAAGGCACCGGGTTGGCTATTCTGACGCTGGATTATTTGCAATGCCTGAAGATGTAATTGCAATGCGCGCACACGGTCACGTTGCCTCGCGTTCATCACTTTGCCACCGCCTCGGTGTCGACCGCGTCGAAACTCACCGGCGATCTGGTATCCATGGTGGGGCATGTGAAGGTAACTTTCCGCCACGGCTGACAGTACCTGCCAATTCCTGGGATGGGTCTGGACGACGGACTCCCGGAATGTGTCCAGATCCGCCAGTTGATCCAGATGCTGAAAACACTTCGACGCATGTTGGAAGCTGGATATTATTTCTGCGGATTCCAGTTCCTGGTTTTGAAGCAGTTCCCGGTAGGCCGTCAGGGCTTCGCGGAAATTACCATCGTTTATGAGTTTTTCGGCTGCCTGGAATGCATCGGACTGGTCGGCAGCTTGCAGANAGCTTGTATCAAAAAACAATACGAATGCGACACTGCACAGCAATGTTAGAAAGATCACGTTGCGTATCATCATGATGCACTCGTCTCGTTCTAGTATTCTGCTTGATAAAAGAGCCACCCTGAATGGCCATGCGAATTACAAAATGAGGGGATCGTACCAAAGGAAGGAATTGCAAAGAAGGAAGCTTTGCCTGGTTCTTCGTGAGCATGTCATTTGTGGTCTCCCCGGATATCGCTCGATACGGGGTATCAATTAGGACGCTGGGGGTGACTGCGAAGTTCCGCAGAAAAAATCTAAATATCCGGCCACAGGCAATTATGCTGCAGCCTGTAGCCTACAGGCTGCGACTTTCCTTTCAACCCGCACCTTGGTACGGATTGGGCATCAATTAGGCTCAGAAAAGGGCCCTGCGGACACTTTGCGAATAGTAGACTTGCAAACAACCCAAGCGTTTTGAAGCCTTTTTGGATCTTGAAGAGGTAGTGGTCTGCCGTGGCAAATACGTCCGATTTTTAAGTAGGTACGCACCGTTCACTTGTCGACATCGCTTATCGACTATTCGATGCGGCGGCAATTCTGAGTACAACTCTGTTTGCTACCTGTTGCACAGACAGTGAGCATTTAAAAAATCTGGCTGTCGTCGGTGCCACGACACTCCTGGTGCATCTGGTTGCTATCAAGGTGAGTGGGCACTCTGGATGGATATCAAGATTTTGCTGCAGACAGCGATGGTCTTCTACAAGCAGGAAAATGCTTATTGATCAGGTTCCGGGCGAGTGATTCGAACGATCGCATTGCAATGGGTTGTTGTGAGGATCAGGGAGTAGGTCAGCCTAGAAGTCTGTTGGCATTTGCTACGAATGGGCGTGTGCTTGCATCGCAGAATACTTCACGCTGTTGGATTTAGCGGGACACTCAGGTGGGAATTGCGATCATGGTCGTGCCGTTTTTATTTTGCAAAACGGAAAAGTCTTTCTCGAGAACGTACCAAGAGATCGTTGCCTAGAAGTACTGGGGTAGCAATCACCTGTTCGTCGAGATTGTTTTCGGAGAGCACTTTCAAACCATTGTCGATTTCACAGACAAAAGCTGCCCCGTCTTCACGAAAACAATAGAGACGATTACCAACAACGAGTGGCGAACTGTAGTACTTTTTACCGCTTTTGGGCAGTTGGTCCTGCCAGTGTGATGTGCCCGTTTGCAAGTCCAGACAGTGCACCTCGCCGCGATCGCCGAGGAGGATGACACGCTGGCCGCGAATGCTCGGAGTTGGCACATCGCTACCGATTCCTTCACGTGTCCAGATTCGGTTGGAGGATGTGATGTCTCCATGGCCTGTGAGACGTACACCACACACGTATTCGCCACGGCCGTAAGAGGTTACGGCGATGCCGTGTCCTGCCACTGCAGAAGATATAGTACGCCATAGCCCTTCGTCATTCGGATTAAAGCCACCACATTCCCAGATTAATTTTCCCGTCTGGGCGTGATGGGCTGTCAGATGGTTTGCGCCAAAACTGACTATCGTTTCGACCTGGTCACATTGCACGATGGTGGGTGTCGTGTAGCTTTGGTCAGATTCTTCAGCGCAGGTGTAGTTGCGAAGAGTTCTCCAGATTTCTACTCCCGTGTGGATGTCGAGGGTTACCAGGTACGATTCTCCCTCATGCATCACAGCAAAGACGACACCCGTAGAAGTGATTGCCGGGGAGGAACCTAGGTCCCACCATAGTTTGCCTGCGCCATAGCGATCGGCCAGATTGATTTGCCATAATGGCTGTCCATCAAAGTCATAACAGGCCACGGAGGTGTCTTTGTAGTAGGTGATAATTTGCGAGCCATTGGTTACCGGCGAAGGATTTGCGCCACTGGCGTTTCGGTGTTTGCCCGCGATTGCAGTGCCAAAACTGCGTCGCCAGGATTCAGAGCCATCGGGTTTCAGGCAAACAATACCGTTTTGGCTATCCATTTCGCAGGTTACAAAAATACGACCCTTGGCGATGAGAGGAGTTGAGCTACCGGGGCCAGGTAGGGAAACGACCCAAGCACATTGCTTTGGGTCCAGTTGCAGGGGAAGGTTATCGGCCTCTTGGTCTGATGTGTTCGACAGATCGCCCAAGTGGGGCCAAGCTGCCAGGGAAGTTTCTGGAACATGGGTAACAACAAGTAAAGCAGCTATTGAACAGCTGGTGAGTCGGAACATGGCCTGTTTTTCCAAAGGGTGATTGAGAGGGATCCCCGCATCTTATTGGCCAGCGCTGTACATAGGATAGGTCTGCTGGAGTGTGCTGATGAATTGTCAGCCAGGTGCTGCTATATTGCCAGGACCGATTTTAGGATCCCCGTTTTCTTGCATAAGGTTTTCAAAGCGGTTCACAATACAAATTGGTAGACGGGCGATTCACGGAAAGAATATCAAAATGAATTGGTCAATGTGGCGATATCTACCTGTTTTCCTATTGCTTGCGGGGGAAACGGCACATGCCGATGCGCTCTGGCCACAATTTCGAGGTCCGGAGGGACAAGGGCATGCGGACGCGACCGGGCTGCCTCTGACCTGGAGTGAGCAGGAGGGAGTTCGTTGGAAGACAGCCATTCCAGGACGCGGCTGCTCGTCTCCCGTGGTGGCGGAAAACAAGGTTTGGCTTACAACGGCCACGATTCAGCCAGCAAGCGAAGTACGGCGGAATGCACAAGTTGCCGGTTCGATCGTAGCACAAGCTTTGGAAGTCGCAGAATTGATTACTTTGTGGGTGGTCGAATTGGATTTGCAATCGGGTAAGCAGCTAAGAAAGATTAAGTTGTTTGACGTCGATGCTCCCCAGGCTATTCACAAACTCAACAGTTATGCTTCGCCGACACCCGTGTATGAGGCTGGCCGACTTTACTGTCATTTTGGAACGAATGGAACGGCTTGCCTGGAGGGTTCAAGCGGGAATATTTTATGGCAAAAGCGGTATGCCGTTGATCATCGTGTAGGGCCAGGGAGTTCACCCGTTGTGTATAAGGATTTATTGATTCTCACATGCGACGGTGCGGACGAACAATACATTATTGCTTTGGACAGTCAAAACGGCGAACCTGTCTGGAAAAAGGATCGTCCACCGATCCTGAGTGACGATCCAGAGTTTCGTAAGGCATTTAGCACTCCACTATTGATCAATGCTGCTGGCAAAGAGCAACTCGTGATCCCGGGAGCGCAATGGTTTGTATCCTACGATCCAGCCACAGGCGATGAGATTTGGCGCGTCGATCATGGCAAGGGTTTTTCGAATGTCCCGCGGCCCGTATTTGATGGCAGATTGGTATTTCTATGTTCGGGCTTCACGACAGGACAACTCTGGGCCGTACGTCCAGATGGTCACGGCGATGTGACGGAGACCCATACGGAATGGGTCAAAAAGGGGCAGATACCAACGATGCCTTCGCCCCTTGTTGTTGGCGATCGAATCTACACGATCAGTGATGGTGGCATTGCGAAGTGCTTTAATGCGAATACGGGTGATGTCCTATGGAAGGAGCGCATGCCTGGCAAGTACTCTGCTTCACCTATGTGCGCCGATGGGAAAACATACTATTGCAGCCACGAAGGAATGACCACGGTCATCGCCCCCGGAGATGAATACCGGGAACTGGCCAAGAACGAGTTGGCAGGGCAGATTATGGCCTCACCCGTTGTCGTTGAGGATGAACTGCTCCTACGTTCGGACACGCATTTATACCGGATTGGCGATATGGTGGGACAAGATTTTAATCCGGGAAGTTAACAGCGCAAAGCGACAGCCATTTCTTACCAGCAGACCTTCCAACCAACGCTCTTGCGCAGTGACCGACGAATTTAAAACGAAAAACAGCACAAGGTATAGCAGTCGCGTCGATAATGTGTTTACATTGCGTTCCATTGTTTAAGCCCTTTATTTTAAGCGATTTCCTGAGGGTTGTCGATTTATTATACGCCACCGTGTGATTTGGAATATTAAGAAACGTGTAGATATTGCACAGGTTCATAATGGTTCGGGATGCTTCTAAGCCGGTAGTCTTCTTCCCCTATCTGTGCCGCGGAATTTGAATTTCTTATCTGGCCTATCGACGTTAGGAAATTAGAAAAGTAATAGCCCATCTTTCGCTGGTATGGAAAATCCAATAGACTTGAAGCTAAGGCGGATTAGCGATGAAACCACGTTGCAATGCAATGGTTGTTCATTACTTATCATTAAGCAAAGTAAAGAGTCTAATGCTCTCGCCTACCGCCTATTTTCAAACGCTCTCAAATCCCGCTCTCACGGGCAAGGGAGTTCTGTTTCGAAGGCTTTCTCCTCTTAACAGGGGGTTAACCAAAGAGACCGTCCCCGAACACTGTAATCGGATCTTTTTTCGAATAGGGAGCAGCGTTTCACGTAGAAGTGCCCCGGAATCCGTTTCTAAATTCGTTCCGGAGTTGGCAAGTAATGGTTAACCGATCATTCAAGCAGGAAACTCGATTCATTGTCTTCACCGATCTTGATGCGACGTTGTTGGACAAACACTCATATGATTGGGCCCACGCCACCCC
>PATG01000045.1 GCA_002713555.1 Planctomycetaceae bacterium | reverse complement strand
TGAAGGAGAGCATACTATGCCACGCAAGACTTATACAGCAGAACAAATCATCAGCAAACTCCGCGAAGCGGAGGTGCCTTTGCCCAAGGGTCTGAAGGCTCCAGCTGTCAGCAAGAAGCTGGGCATTGCCGAGTAGACTTATCTGCCGTTGGCGCACGGAGTACGGTGGCCTGCGTACCGACCAGGCCAAACCTATGAAAGAGCTCGAAAAAGCAAATGCTCGACTGAAGAGACTTGTAGCCGATCAGGCTTTGGACAATGCCACTGTGAAAGAAGCCGCCTCGGGAAACTTCTGAGCCCAACCCGCAGGCGCGCAGCAGTCTAGCATGTGCGTACTAGGGCCAAATCGCGTCAGCGAGCGATGGAGAAGGCATTACAACTCAGTTCGTCCACACAGCTGTTTAGGGTATCGTCCCCCAGCACCAGAATCAAACCAGCCCCTTTTATTCTCTTCGACTACGTCTCAGAGAACAAAAGGGGCTGGTCCAAAGGAGAGTAAAACCGTAACTTAAAAAATGGTTCACCCGTGGGAACGGGGCACTTGGTCTTGTCGTGCAGCGTTGTTCCTGGAAGAACTTTAATGGCTATGTCCCTGTTGTGATCCATAATGTCTTGCCCAGTTGCTAAAACATGTTTCTTCGCTCTGTGCGGGTTTGTTGCAATAGGTTGGACACACCCACTGCGTGCGGAAGGTATCCATGCCGAACAGTTGGCGGCGCAGGTACGGATTCACCGCGATGCGTATGGCGTGGCCCACGTGTTTGGGGAGAACGATGCGAGTGTTATTTTTGGTTTTGGCTATGTGCAAGCCGAAGATTTTTTTTGGCAAGTTGAAGACGTCTATATTCTAGCCCTCGGTCGCTATGCTGAAGTGCATGGACCGCAGGGCTTGAACTCCGACCTGCTCAACAGAGCTTTTGAAATCGTACCGCGCAGTCGGCGTGATTACGCAGCCCTCGATGCAACATCACAACAACTCTATTCAGCATTCGTTGCAGGTATTAATTATTACCTGGAAACACACCCTGAAGTACAGCCACAACTCATCAAACGTTTTGAGCCATGGCACGTGTTGGCTTACCATCGACATATTGCGCTGGAGTTATGCTTTCGGTTTCTTGGTCTAAAAGATAGCGGTTATATGCCTCGGCGGAATCCGCATATCTGGACCGCTACGGGTAGTAATGGCTGGGCCCTCAGTGGAGAACGCACCCAGTCGGGCGGTACCATGTTGCTGGCCAACCCGCATATGCCCTGGTTCGGCTTTGCCCAGTTGATGGAGGTCCACTTGCACTGTGAAACCCGATCCAACAATCCGGGCTGGAACTTCATTGGTGCTGGCTTCTATGGATGTCCCACACTTGCATTGGGACACAATCATCGTTTGGGGTGGACAATGGTATCGAATGAACCTGATATCGCAGACTGCTGGCGCGTGCATTTTGACGATGCCCAAAACCCTCTTGCCTATCGCTATGCGGAAGGCTGGCGCATGGCAGAACTTTGGAAAGAAACAATCCAAGTGCGCAAAACGCGTGGATTAGAATCGCGAGAATTTGAGTTTCGCAAAACCCATCAAGGCCCTATCGTTGCCCAAGAAGACAAGCAGACCATGCTGGCGGCTCGCATCTCTGGACTCTTCGAAACTATTCCAATGCGACAATGGCTGCAGATGGCCAAATCGCAGAATCTGGCAGAATTCCGCCAGGCACTGAGTATGATGCAGGTGCTTTACATGAATGTTGTGTATGCAGACGCAGATGGAAATATTTTTTATCTTTACACGGGTAGAATCCCAAGACGGAATGCAAATTTCGACTGGTCAAAACCCGTTGACGGAAGTGATCCAGCAACACAATGGTTGGGAATTCACACTTTGGAAGAGCTTCCTCAAGTGCTAAACCCAGCGGCCGGTTTTGTTCAAAATTGTAATTCTTCACCATTGATAACCACAGATGGTGACAATCCACGACGAGAGGATTTTCCGCTTTACATGATGGGAGATGCAGACCAACACAAGCGCCGCGCACTAAGATCTTTAGAACTCCTGAGGTCCATGAACTCGGTGGATTTCACAGCCTGGCAACGGGCTGCTTTCGACAACGAAGTCTACTGGGCCCGTCACGAATTGCCATCCTATGCAGAAAAGTTCCAATTGCTTGAACGGGACAACCCAGAAATGGCCCGGCGCGTGCGACCTTTTTTAGAGCATCTTTTGGCTTGGGATGCACGTATCACATTCGATTCAACGGCTGCAACCCTCTGCCATGCCTGGTACGAGCAATTGTATGGCCAGGGCTACCCGGGCGAATCGATGCGAGCTTTGTACGTTGATAAACCACAGAAACAGCTCGAAGCCCTTGTTCGAGCAGCAGAGCAAATACGAACAATGCATGGCGATTGGCGCGTTCCCTATGGCGAGGTCTACCGTATTCAACGACAGCCTCATCTACCTGATCTCGTAGATGCCCGTTTCGATGACAATGCAGACAGTTTGCCTTCCCTGGCGGGACACGGACCTATGGGAGTTGTTTTCACCCAGTATTTTACGCCCAGCTTAAAAATCCCCTGGGTCATCTCGCAACGTCGTCGGTATGGATTGGTCGGAACATCCTATCTGGCAACTTATGAATTTACTCCTGATGGGGTCCGTGGAGCCAGCGTTATCCCCTTCGGCACAAATGGTAATCCCGACTCACCGCACTACTTTGATCAGGCGTCTCTATTGGCCAAAAAGCGACTTAAACCTGAACTCTTCACACGCAAGCAAGTACTCGCAGGGGCTGTTAAGAGCTATCGCCCAGGCGAGCACTAGAGCTCGTTTGTAGCTAGCCCGGGCGACAAATGGGGAGAAATATGTGGGTTAAGATGCCCGCCTTCTTGGTACGCCTTCGTTGCGGTATACTGTCTGGCACAGAAAAACCCTTTCCTGTCCTGAACATTCTCAATCTATGCCCAAATATGTTGTCCGACACGGTGTGATGCGGCACCTGGGAGTCTTCTCTACCCGTGGTAAGGACGAGTATGTGCGCGGGGCACAGGTTATCGCCAGAACTAGCCGTGGCCTAGAAGTTGGTGAAGTACTATGCGAAGCAAACGAACATGCGCTTGCGAATATGCAGGACCCCAAGACGGGACAAATCCTGCGAGAACAGGACGATGAAGACGAAGGGGAATTACGTCGCCTGCTTGAACAACAGCAAGGAGAACACAAGACCTGCGCTGATCGCATTCGTGAACTCGGACTGGACATGCGACTAGTCGACGTGGAACATGTTTACGGAGGTGAGCGCATCATCGTTTATTATTTGGCTGAGGAACGGGTTGATTTTCGACAATTGGTTAAGAATCTAGCAAGTGAGTTTCAGACACGTATCGAAATGCGGCAGATCGGGGTGCGCGACGAAGCCAAGCTGCTGGCCGATTATGGCGATTGCGGAAAACCCGTTTGTTGCAACACGCATCTTTCCGAAATGCCTCCCGTGTCAATGCGGATGGCGAAGTTGCAGAAGGCAACTCTAGACCCAAACAAGATTTCTGGCCGCTGTGGGCGACTCAAATGCTGCCTCCGTTATGAGTACGAGACCTACCAGGATTTACAAAAAGACTTGCCTCCAGTCGGATCTGAGATTATCACAGGGGAAGGGAAGGCCAAAGTGCTAGCACAAGAGATTTTAGCAAGTAAATTACTCGTTCAGACCGAAGATATGCGACGGGTGATGATCGACGGAGCTGATGTGCTAACCGTGCTCAAGAGGGGCTCGAGCCCAAAGAATAAGGCGGAGGGAAAGTCTGCAGAACAATCGCCAGACGCTCCCTGAAAACTGGTGGTTTCCCCCAAACTTCATTTAAAAACAATCCCAGGCAAAGACGTGCTGTCCGTGTAAGGGTAAAATGAGTGAGGACTGGGCCAAGATAAAAACTGAGGGAAGCAACAATCAACCCATGAAAAGAGATGGATTGCGATAGCTGATTCTAATTTTTATTCGTCTCCTACCCGTGATCCGCTCACAAAATTGTCTACTATTTTTTCATATATTCATCCCAATCAAACTAGCTATCTTTCAACCGTTTAGATATGCCCGCTATGCTTGACCCCGACCACCCAATTACCGAACTCCTGCGTCGTGATGATCGTTATCATTTTGATGCCTACGTATTTGTGTTCGAAGCTCTGCGCTATGCCCAAGACAAACTTGGCATGGGAAATGAAATCGATGCTGAGGATTTAGCTGCCAGCAGTTCTGATGAGCAGAATACCGCTTTAGACGGACTTGATGAGCAGCAAGAAGCTGAGCGCCATGTCACAGGACAAGAGCTTTGCGAAGCCATGCGGTTGTTTGCCCATGAACAATACGGTTATCTGGCCAAGAGTGTGCTGAACCATTGGGGAATTGCATCCACGGGTGACTTTGGCGAAATCGTCTTCAATTTAATTGAAATCGAACAGATGCGCAAAACACCCCAGGATCGACGCGAAGATTTTGAAAACGTCTTCGATTTCGACGAAGGTTTTCAACACAACTTTCAATTCACTGCACCTGACTCCAGTGAGGAGCCCAGGCATTGATGACTGCACGGGCTAAAGAGGTGGGGCCCAAAGAGGAGCGATTGGGACCTCACAAACATCGTGGTCAACTAATCATTGCAAGCCTATTGCTCACATCCTGGATTCTGTTTCTTGCCTGGATGTCAATCAAGGGGTAACCATGATCCGGTTTTGGATTTCCTGCCTGCTATTGTCTTTTTTATTCTGTGACCCTTGGCAGGATACGGCTCCCGCTGCTGAGCCGCTTTCTAATATCGCACCCCTTGTGCAGCGGGCAACGCATCATTTAGCCAGTTCCCAAGCTGAGGATGGTTCGTACAGTAGCCATCTGGGGACGGGGGTCGCCTCTCTGGTGACCACTGGTTTGATGCGCTGCGGTCGTACACCCCAAGATCCTTTAATTGCCAAATCACTCGCTTATCTAGAGCGACATGTCCGCGAGGATGGAGGCATTTACCAGAGTGGGAGTCGGTATCGTAATTACGAAACGTGTTTGGCTATTCTTTGTTTTAACGCGGCCAATAGCAACGGCAAGTACGATGCCCTGCTCAAAAACGCCCAAACGTTTGTCAAAGAATTGCAATGGGACGGTGGTGAAGGACACGATGAGTCCAGTACGAGCTTCGGCGGAGCCGGCTATGGTAAACACAATCGACCCGATCTGTCGAATAGCAGTTTTTTAATCGAAGCGCTGAAATCACTCGGGACCAAACCGAATAATCCGGCCATGATCCGAGCGCTCCGATTTGTCTCGCGGTGTCAAAACTTGGAAACAGAACATAATGAAACCAAGTTTGCAGCGAAGAATCCTGATGGTGGGTTTTACTACACGGTGGCAGCCGGCGGATCGAGTCAGGCTGGCGAAACGGCGAATGGCGGACTACGCAGCTATGGGTCCATGACGTATGCAGGCCTCAAAAGCATGATTTATGCAGGAGTCGGACCAGACGATCAACGAGTTGCAGCAGCCTACCAGTGGGCAAAAAATCACTACACGCTCTCGGAAAATCCCGGCTTGGGAAACAATGGGTACTACTACTACTTGCACACCTTGGCCAAAGCACTCGATGCTTTGGGGAAATCCGAAATCGTCGATGCTTCGGGGGTGAAACACGACTGGCGAAAAGAACTCGTAGCCACTCTGGCAGAAGGACAGCAAGCAAACGGTAGTTGGCTGAACAGTAACGAGCGGTGGATGGAAGGCGATCCCAATCTGGTCACAGGGTACGTCCTGTTGACGCTCTCCTATTGCCGCGAATAGCTGGCCGTTTCCCGCCGCGACACACTTCGCTGCATGCACACCCTACATTATGTTTAGCATACGGAAAGCGATTACGAAACTCACTCATGCTGGTGTAGAAACGAATACTCTGCAAGTCCATGAGAAATCTACTTAGTGCTACATAGGTATGCTAGCCCTTGCGTATTAAAAATCGATCTCAGTACCGTGGTAGTAGTACACCACGCTAAATAGTTGTAATGTTTTACTGCCTTAAACGTTTTTTCAAGCTGGATGAGGTAGACTATCTACAGTTGTGGATTTATAACACTGCCCCTGGAGTCTCATCATGCGTTGTGTCTTCGCTGTTCTGATCTTGCTAGTGCCAGGTATAATCTCCTCAGCACTGCCCGTGGTCGACCAGGTAAATGAGATGACCTAATCCGTGGGGGCGGTTCAATATCAAAGTGTGAAACGGAGCAGTCTATTTCAGATCCCAAAGGTGGATGCTCGGATCACGGCGCTAGAAGCCCAGCTAGAGAAGTTCGACGAATAGGCATCAAACGCTGACCCGCACAGTTCGTACGCGAAGATACCGCTACCGATTAGTCAGCACTGTTTACATGGCAACTGCGGTCCCGGAAACCGCTTCGGTTAAGCACACCGAAGCGTCTTAGTTGAAGAGGAAGACCGATAGGATTTCAGTCTCACTGCCGGCTAGCACAACGATGATTCCAACGAATATCGCGAGGTTCCAGGGCCCGGCAACCTACTTATCGTCAGGCCACCTCTTTAGCGTCTGTTAGGTATTGCTAAATTCAATGGGCCAAAAACTGCACTCAATCCAGCAACTGATCGGTTTTTTCTTTTCTCAAAACATGCTGGTATTTCCCTTTTGGCCAGGTCGTGGCGCAGTCTCAATAAACCTTTGTCCCTGGTCTGCTAGCAAGTCAGGGTAGCCAATGGGCTCTTTACTGGAGTCCTAAACGGCAGAAAAAAATATTACAAAGGTTATTCGCCGAAAAACTTTCTCTCCTGGTAGAACAATGTGGACCGAAATCACTTAAATCACTGCATTTGCGCAATAAGTGAGCCCTCTTCCAACTAGCCCTGTACCCCTCGCCTAGTGAAAACGGGGGGGGAGTACTAGCTCTCCCCCATCTTGCAGCCCACTGAGTGGTCTTTGCGTCAGTGAGGCGATTTGCTAATTAACGCCTCCTAAAATCCGCAGCGACGCGCTACGGATGTCTTGGCAAATTGGAACACTTTTCGGTCAAACCAGTTGGTTCTCCCATGGAAAAAACAAAAATATCACGTTCCCTCATTCGTCGTCTTACTGCTCCACTTGGACTGGCAGTTGCTCTCTTGGGCAGTGGAGGCTGGGGAGTCTATCACTACACCACAGCCTCCACCGTTGAAACGGGAATGTCCCCTGACAAATTTGCGCATAGTGCTTCTTCAGTCAAAGAAGAATTGAAGACTTTATTTGCCAGCGAATCGCATGCTGTTAGCACTTCAAAAACCAATGGGTCGTCCACAGCGGACCGATACAGTCAGCCTTCTAATTCAGCGCCCACTTCAAAAAGTTCGGATCGCTACACACTCACTTCCGCCAAAACGGCAAATCCCTTTGCGACCGCACCATCGCTGCCTGGTGAGACAACCAAGGCTGATGCAGCGCCTCCTGAAAAAAAACAATCTAAATCCGTTCCTGATCGCTACGCAGACTATGCTGGCCCAACTCCACCAGCCCTGCCTCCTTTGGCACCTGCTCCAGTCCCAGCGGATGAGAGTCCGACCTTCGCAGCAACCGACGTTACGCGTGGACAAGAACCAAGTACAAATCCTTTGCGCACTCCTGCTTTAGAAACACCCCAAGAGAAGAATCGCCAGGCCAACGTGGGCGCTAAACTACCAATCGGCAGATCCCCACAGACAAAAAATCAGTTGACNCAGGCTTTCAGCAACGCACGACCCTTTCAGCAAAACGAGCTTCCCGCTCAGGAGAATCCTGCTAGCCCGGTGGCAAATTCGTATCCACCGCCCNAAACGCCCCAACTGGCAAACCCACGAGCCATTGAACTTGATAAAGGCCTGACAATGCGGACGCCTCGGCAGCCGACGCCCCGTTTTACTCAGCAGCCACCAGGAACACCTCCAGCCAACAACAACCTTGTCCAGAATACGAATCCTTTACCACCAGCTAGCCTGGGAAGTTCGGCAAATCTAACTCCAACACCCGGCTTGGTAAATAATCCGGGCACCGGAAGGCCAGGGGAGCGNCTGCTCGAAGGGCTGCAGAATCCCTCTATCACGATTCAGAAACTATCGCCTGAAGAAATCCAGGTAGGAAAAAGGTGTACCTTTGCCATTCGCGTGCAAAACACGGGCCAACGCACGGCCCAGAACGTTCAAATTCATGACGAAATACCACTCGGCACCGAGCTCGTTGGCACGGCACCGCGGGCTTCGATCTCAGGATCGCAAGTGACCTGGGAATTAGGGATGCTGTCTGTAGGCGAAGAGCGAACCGTCGAAATGGAATTAATCCCGACCGAAGAAGGTGAGCTCGGGAGCGTGGCCACTGTACTGGTCGCCGCCCAAGCATCCGCCAAGTCGCGCTGCACGCGGCCCGAATTGGCTCTCAGACTCTCCACCACAAAACCCCAAGTTTTGATGGGGGAACAACAGCTTGTGCAAATTGAAGTATCGAACCCAGGTAGCGGAGATGCAACCGGTGTGATGCTACTCGAAACGGTTCCCCCAGGTGTAAGCCACGAGGCGGGACCCGCATTGGAATTTGAAATCGGTGTCTTGCGGGCCGGTGAATCCCGCAGACTGGAGCTTATTTTGACTGCTGAAAAAGCTGGCAAGATCCAAAACATCATGACAGCACGCGCTGATGCCAGCCTGCAAATTGATGCCAGTTGTGAATTTGAAGTCATTGCTCCCGAACTTCAATTGTCGATTGAAGGGCCTCAAAAGCGTTATTTGGAGCGACCTGCCACCTACCGTGTNAGCATTGANAATCCTGGAACCGCGACGGCGCACGAAGTCCAACTGGTAACGCATCTCCCCAAGGGATTGCAGTTTGTCAGCGCCAACAATATGGGTGAATACGATTCGGCATCGCACACCGTGCAGTGGAGTCTTGCAGAACTACCAGCCAACGAACGCGGTACGGTTGAACTAGTGGCCCTCCCTATCGAACCGGGTGCCCAAACCTTGCAAATCGCCACCAAAGCCCAACAAGGTCTGGAAGACCGCACCGAGAAACAGGTCTTGGTCGAAGGCCTGGCTGCTCTCATGTTTGAGGTCGCCGATTTGGCCGATCCTATTGAAATTGGTGGAGAGACGACGTACGAAATTCGTGTTGTCAACCAAGGCTCAAAAGCGGCCGGCAATGTTCAGGTTGTGGCCATATTGCCACCAGGACTTCGCGCCTTGTCAGGCCAAGGCGAAACGCGCCATACCATTCAGGGGGAACGGATTGCTTTTGCTCCAATTCCCAGTTTGGGCCCCAAGGCGGACACAACCTATCGTATTCAGGTGCAAGGCACACGGCCGGGAGATCAACGACTCCGTGTCCAAGTCACCACGGACGAAGTCCAGCAGCCAATCACCAAGGAAGAAAGTACTCGGGTCTATGCAGACGAGTAAAGCAATGGCCTGAAAAACTAGGGAGCGTACCTAGATATCCCAATCCTTTGCCTCGGATCCGTTGATTAGCAAGGACTCCAAGTGTGCTGCAACACATGCGGCAAGTATAGGCGGATTGTAGCCTCCCTCGAGCGCGCTGACGATTCGTCCTTGAGCATAAGTGTCCGCAATCTGGGTGACTGTGGATGTCAGCCAGCTAAAGTCCTCAATTTCTAAGCCGAGTGATCCGACAGGGTCCAATCGATGGCTGTCAAAACCCGCACTGATCAGCACCAGCTCAGGATTGATCCGTGCTGCGAAGTCCTCCAAGTTGCGCTGGAAGGATTGCCGGTAATTCGCGCGCGAGGTACCAAACTCCATAGGCAGATTGCAGGTGGTGCCTAAGCCATCGCTACTGCCCGTCTCTTCGACAGAACCAGTGCCTGGATAAAAGGGCCAGCGGTGGGCTGAAAAAAAACCAACCCGCGGGTCTTCATAAAAGCAGGCTTGTGTGCCATTGCCGTGATGGACATCCCAATCTACCACCAGCAAACGATTGACACCTCGATCCAGGGCGGACTGGGCTGCCAGAGCAATATTGTTTAGCAAACAAAAACCCATGGCACGATCNGGAAGGGCATGATGACCCGGTGGGCGAACCAGACAGAGGGCACTCCGAGCATTGCCATCCAAAACTTGCTGTGTCGCATTGCATACAGCTCCCGCTGCAAGCTTTGCTATTTCCGGTGATCGGGGAGAAACAACCGTGTCGGGGTCCGCCTGTCCTCCACCTTGCTCAGCAAGCCCTTGGAGTNGAAAAGCAAGTTCGCGTTGGTGCACTCGCAACAGCACCTGATCGCTTATCATTTCCCACTGAGGCTGCTCGCACCGGTCCATCAATGGTGTGGTTTCCAAGTGGCTCGTAATATGATGCAAACGTTCTGCACATTCGGGATGGTCACCCGTCTCGTGCAATAGAAAACGAGCATCCGTATAGAGCAGTGTCATGCCTATCTCCTGGTTTTGCTGTCAACTTGACATAAGCTCCTCGCCCTAAGTAGGGTAGAGGAAGGGACTTCGGCTGAACAGCGAGGTCCAGCCAGATGCTTCTTGGTGGGTAATTGCCTACAATGGACTAGGGAGTGGCATCAGGTTGATCAGAGAAAAGTAGTCAGGAACGGATCGGGCTGTCTGGCAGACCCCGGATCCAAAACTCTTCATTACGGAACACTAAGGAACAGAGGCCATGTTCACACGGCAGAAATCTCTACGCTGGCAATTCCGATGCGAACGAATTTCGTGGCGAATTTTTATTTTTCCGGTTGTCTTAACCTTGGTTAACGCGCTGACCATTCCAAACGCATTCGCACAGAGGTATGAGACTCTCTCTGCCAAAATGGGAGACAAAGCATCAAAAACTCTCTGGCGGACTGNAGCTCAAGCTTTAAATAANCCGGCTACCTATCAAACGGACAAAGGGGAAATCGATGCGTTTTTTATGAAGTACTATTTCCCNAAAATGACAGAAACCAACCCCAATGAATTGGGTCAATTGGGAAAACGCCGCGAAGATTTGTTGAAATGGCTGCGTGGGNCAAAAGTGCCTGAGGCTCAACAGCACCTTACTGGTTTAACCTTGAAAGCCATGCGTGTAATATCACGTCATAATTTTCATCCGGCCGTACGTTACAACGCAGCACTCATTCTTGGCTTTTTAAACAATCAGTATGCCACGGCAGCCCAACCCCCCGTACCGCTCCCCGAAGGCACTTTGGCATTGATAGAATTGATGGAGGAAAGTGAGTTTACCATCAAAGGTAAGACGATTAAGGTCCCTGCTTCTGTAAGGGTTGCGTNCCTGGTGGGCCTTCAGCGACATGCTCGCTTTGGCATTACCGAAAACAATGCACCGCGTGTCACCAAAGCTTGCCTGGAAATCATCACCAGCAAGGAGCCTAGAGAAGAGATTACCCGATCGGTTCACCACTGGATGAAATGCATGGCAGCGCGCGTGCTAGCCCACCAACATGGAAAAGCCCTGCCCACTGATATACAAAGTGCCCTCACTGGGCTTATTGCTGACAATCAGATGGGATTGGAAGATCGCTGCTGTGCAGCCGAGATCCTGGACCATATCAGCTATGCGAAGGCAGCTGCCCTGGACGGTACGGATGCCGTTTTGACTTTAGGCAAATTGGCCCAGGACGTGCTGGAAGAAGAAGCCAAAGAGTCCGAGGAATTTGAACAAGATGCTATTAAACGGGGGCCCGGGACGAACCGTGGTTTTGGTGGCAGAAACAACTTTGAGCTTGCTACGCCCCAATACCCACGTCGTCGACTTCTCAACCGGCTCACCTGCATTACACGTGGCAGCAATTCGCTCGTTCATGGACTCTCGGACGAATCGAAGCAAAACATGCAAAAACTCGTGGACACTCTCACGCCCACAATGACTCAGGTGGCCAACAAAAAAACGGGTAGTCTGGAGGTCACCGGAGCAGTGATCGAATTAAAATCAACCGTCGACACTTTGGTCAACAGTTGGAAACAGCCTAGTACCGAGGCGACGGATGAAGCGCCGGAAGATGGCGACATCGATTTCGCCGGGTAGACGGGAGTTAGATCCCCAGCTGCCTAAGAGTTCGCCACTTGTCCTTCCGAGGTCGGCGACCAGCACATCTGAGAATGGATCGGCATGGACATTCTTGATGTCCCCCCAAGGAATCCTGGTTGCTATCCGTTAGTCGGTGCCTATCGAAGAGGTACCCCAGGCACGATGCGGGGCTGCGTAAGAGGGCTCAATATAAGATCCCTCAGGTGTACTTCTTACGCTTACCGGCAACACAACGTATCGCTCCCTGGGCGAACGACCTTGATGACATGGTTATGACAAATACCCAATCAACGAACGACGTGTGTTTCGATTGCTCGCTTCTCTGTTATCTTTGCCAAAGCTAGGCAACCCGCCAATGCTGCCAAGTAAACCACATCACCGGCAAGCATCATACGATAAAAAGGAATACCTGCCGTGTAGCAAGCCAATAAACCTGACAGGCTCGCCGGGTAGTCGCTCTTAAAGGCCCAGACGGCAAAATTGGTCACGACAAAAAATGCCGTAGCAGGCAAGATTCCGCACAGGGCCCAACCCGCCAAACGCCCCCAAACTCCAATATCTTGGCGACTTTCAACTTCTCTCAAGTGGCGTCCTAACCACAAGGTCCCAATCATCATCAAGTGCACCGAAAGCTGTACGGTCAGGTTATCATGTGCCGGGAGCAACAGATCCGAGATTGCCAGTATGCCTACAGGAAGCAAAATGGCGGGAAGCAACTGACGAAAGTAGTACCCGCCCAGAACGGTCACTGCGGCCAGCGGTGTAAAATTCCAAGTTGGTTCCGCCCAGCGTCCCAATACACCAATGGCTAGCAAAAGACTAAATACGGTTAATTCTCTCGGCGTTGTACGATTCACTTTTTGCCTTCTTGTGTTTGACAGAGACACATTTTCAATAAACTTTCGGAAATAATAGTCTTCGGAGAAGCCTAGTCTACTCCTCCAAATAATTTTCTGCTACTCCTTGTTTTCTACTCAGCTTGGGAAAATTTCCAGACAATTTGCTGGCCAGGTGTCAGCTTTTGCAGGCAAAAACTGGTCTTTCCGTATTCCCCATCGACCTCATATTTCCAGTTTCGTCCACCGGCACCCTCACCGGAGATTCCCTCCAGGGAAGAAAGATACCCCGTTTCGCCCTTACCTTGCTGTACATATGTGATCCCTGGACTGAATTCTCGCGCTGCCAGCAAGAGGCCCTCAATCGTCATTTCTGGCTGCCAGGGGAGGTCAAATTGCCGTATTGCACCATTGCCAAAATCTATCCTCAAACTGACTATTTCGCCGTCTGCAGCCAAGGAGGGGGTCCAGGCACTATTTGGGCCAACCGGTTCGTGCTGCCGGATGCGCTGCGAAACCAATGCCACCAGCAAGAGCACCCCCACCAACAAGGCAGGAAATACCCAACCTCGAACGGCTTCGTCTGTGCTTGATTGCTTGAGTTCCATAGAATGCACTTTAAGGGAACTACGATAGTTCACCAAGACCCGCCTTACCAAGCAAGCCCAGGAAATTCACGGATGCCGGATAACTCGCTCTTTTCGCTCGATTTTCCCTTTACGGGTATTGCCGTACTGACACTTGACGACCCACAAAAGTCCGTCAACGTCCTGTCACGATCTGCGTTGAACAGCCTGCAGCAACACCTCGATACACTCGAAGCACGCGACGATATTTCGGGGCTTATTTTTCGCTCCAAGAAACAGGGCAATTTTATTGCTGGCGCAGATCTTACTGAATTTGTGGCAGACATCGACCAGCCTGCGGATAAAATTGCTGCCTTTGCCCGACAAGGACAACAGTTATTTGGACGTCTGGCAAAGTGTCCCTTCGTCACCATCGCTGCCATCGATGGCCTCTGTGTTGGAGGTGGTTCGGAACTTGCCATCTGGTGCGATCGTCGCATTATGGCACGCAACGAGAAAACGAGTTTTGGCTTCCCAGAAGTCAAACTGGGCCTTTTTCCAGGCTGGGGTGGTACAGCCCGCACGCCCAGGATTGTCGGTCTCAGCAATGCCGTTGAATTGGTGACGAGTGGCGAATCCATAGACACCCAGGCCGCCCTAGCCATGGGGCTCGCCAGTGATGTGGTTGACGATACAGGGCCGGACGCTCTACTCAACGCTGCCATCACGATGGTGCATGACGAAAAAAAAACGCAGCAGTATTTACTTGATCGAGACTGTTGGGCAGCGGCAATAAATCTCAGTGAAACGGAACTTGGTTTTCTAGGTGCCACTGCCAGTGCCTACATACAGGGACAAACCAAAGGGCACTATCCCGCTCCTCTCGCTGCACTTGAAGTGCTGCTGGGAGCCGCAGGCGTTGATGTCGAAACGGCCTGCCAAATGGAAGCGGATGCATTTGCCCAGCTCTTTGGTTCCTCGGTAAACCGGGCACTTCTGAACGTCTTTTTTCTAACCGATCGAAACAAGAAGGAAACGGGAACGCCTGGCCTCAATGTCCCAGCGATCCAATCGGCGACCGTGATGGGAGCGGGCATCATGGGGCAAGGCATTGCTGCAGCGAATGTCAAACGGCGGATTCCCATCGCCTTAGGGGACGTCTCTGCAGAAGCTGTCTCACGGGGTGTGCAAGGTATTCTCAGCGAAGTCAGTTTCAACAAGAAAACGCGAGGTCCTGATATCAAACGTGCCTTGGAGTACGTGACTCTGATCAATGGTTCCATGAGCGACACCGAATTGGCAGCTTCCGACATCGTCATCGAAGCCATCTACGAAAACCTGGATGCCAAGCGGGCTTTGTACGAACGGCTGGAAGGGCTTCTTCAAGATCAGGCCATCCTTTGCTCCAATACCTCCACCATCCCCATCACAAGGTTGGCCGAAGAATTGCGCCATCCGGAACGATTCTGCGGACTGCACTTTTTCAATCCTGTACGTCGCATGCCACTCGTTGAGGTAATACGCGGAGCAAAGACCTCGGATGAAACGATTGCCGCTGCGGTCGCCTATTCCAAAGCAATTGGCAAATCACCCATCGTGGTAGGAGACGGTCCTGGTTTTCTTGTTAACCGTGTACTGCTGCCTTACATGAACGAAGCGCTCCTTCTCTTGCAGGAAGGGGCAAACATCAAAGACGTGGATCGCACGGCAACCCGCTTTGGAATGCCAATGGGCCCCATCACACTTTACGATACGGTGGGGCTCGATGTGGCCGTGCATGCTGGCAGCGTGATGCGGGAAGCATTTCCTGACCGAGTGGTGCCCAGCGACATTCTACCCGCCATGGTTCAGGCCGATCGCTTGGGCAAAAAAAACGGTCGCGGTTTTTTCGATTACAACTTGGACTCCAAGGGACGCCAAAAAGCGCAGCCCAGTGAGGAAGTGCAAACAATTATCAAACAGTCCACAAAATCGCTTGACAAAGCGAATGAAGACGTTGTTGATCGACTCTTCTTACCCATGCTGCTCGAAGCCACACGACTCCTAGAAGATGGTATTGTTAACGATGTTCGTGATGTTGACCTAGGATTGATCTATGGAATTGGCTTTCCACCTTTCCACGGCGGCTTATTTCACTGGGCCGATACGATTGGAACCGCAAAGTTGGTCGAAAAACTAAAACCTTATGCCGCATTAGGTCGGCGTTACGAGCCGACGAATTTGTTGTTGGATCTCGCCAAGTCGGATCAAAAGTTTTATGCCATGAGTAAAGAATCCACTTGAAACCTCGACCTACTCTGATCCACAGATCTTACCCCAGAAAAACACAGACCCCTCAGGGCGCCTATTATGAATTCAGCCGTAGTCGTTGACTGTTGTCGCACACCGATCGGGCGCGCACACCCCGAAAAGGGTGTCTTTCGTGATGTGCGTTCTGACGATTTGGCCGTTGCTGTTTTGAGCCAACTGATCCAGCGCACCGGAATCGACCCGGCTGAAATAGAAGATGTGCTACTAGGCAACACGCAACAGCAAATGGAACAATGGTTTAATATTGCCCGTATCGTTTCGCTCATGGCTGGCCTGCCGAGCTCGGCTGGTGGGGTAACCATTAACCGACTCTGCGGGAGTAGTCTTCAGGCCCTGAATCAAGCCAGCCATGCAATTCTTGCTGGTGGAGAAGACGTTCAAATTGTGGGTGGCTTGGAGCACATGCAGCATATTCCCATGGATTCGGGTATCGACTTCAATCCAAAATTATTCCATGTCACGAGCAAGGGGGCGCTCCACATGGGATTCACTGCGGAATTTCTTGCCCAATCGCAAGGTATCAGTCGTAAAGATCAGGATGCATTCGCACTTGCCAGTCACCAGAAAGCGGCGGCGGCTACCCAAGAGGGTTTGTTTACCAATGAAATAATTCCCGTTTGGGGACGCGACGAAGCAGGTTCGCGCGAGCAAATCACAAACGACCAATGCATTCGAGGCGACACCAATGTCGAATCTTTGGCGGCGCTAAAGCCGGCTTTCATGCCTGGCATCGGCACGGTGACTGCCGGCAATAGTTCGCCTCTGAACGACGGCGCTGCAGCCATGTTGATCATGAGCGAATCGAAAGCCAATTCGCTTGGCCTCAAGCCGCTGGTCAAAATTCGTGCCACAGCCGTTGCGGGCGTGGATCCCGCTGTGATGGGAACCGGGCCTGTACCCGCCACGCAGAAGGCGCTTCAGCGTGCCGGACTTACGCTTGAGGATATCGACCTGGTGGAACTCAATGAGGCCTTTGCCTCGCAATCGCTTGCCTGCTTGCGGATGCTTAAATTAGATGAATCCAAGGTAAATGTCCGCGGTGGCTCCATCGCCATCGGACATCCTTTGGGAGCGAGCGGTGCACGGATCTCGACAACACTCATTCATGCCATGTTGACTTCGGATGCCACGCTGGGTCTGGCCACGATGTGTATTGGCATTGGCCAGGGCATCGCCACTGTTTTCGAACGCTGCGAATAAACTACTACCGGCTAGAAAAAAGGAAAGGTAACGATGGTAAGTGACGCTTGGAATTGCATCTTTGAACTGACCTAGCCCCCTTCACCGAGTCCATGCATTGATAGAGGATCAACGTTTTGGATGCTATGCCCCGCAAGACTTATGCAGCAGAACAAATCATCAGCAAGCTCCGTGAAGCGTGGGTGCATTTGCCCAAGGGTCTGAAGGCTCCAGCTGCCAGCAAGAAGCTGGGCATTGCCGAGTAGACTTACTACCGTTGGCGCACGGAGTACGGTGGCCTGCGTACTGACCAGGCCAAACCTATGAAAGAGCTCGAAAAAGCAAATGCTCGACTGAAGAAACTTGTAGCAGATCAGGATTTGGACAATGCCACTCTGAAAGAAGCCGCCTCGGGAAACTTCTGAGCCCGACCCGCAGGCGCGCAGCAGTCCAGCATGTGCGTACTAGGGCCAAATCGTGGCAGCGAGCGATGGAGAAGGCATTACAACACAGTTCGTCCACACAGCTGCTTAGGGTATCGGCCCCCAGCACCAGAATCGAACCAGCCCAAAGGAGAGTAAAACCGTAACTTAAAAAATGGGTTTCACCCGTGTGGTCGGGGCAGTTTCGTTAGAGGACGATTTATATAGCCCGGCTAGCTCTTTGAGCTAGTCGGGCTTATTTCATTTTTTGAGATGGACCCGCCTGCATCAACGCGAAACGGTAAATCCATTTGCTGGCTGGAAAAGAGACCCCTGACAAAGCTATTCCGCCAGATCTAAAATCTCTCGCAACCACCGTCCCGTATGACTGGTCTCGCAGCGAGCAATTTCTTCAGGGGTTCCTGCAGCCACAATTTTGCCTCCGCCGATCCCGCCCTCGGGGCCCAAATCGATTACCCAATCGGCCGTCTTAATGACATCAAGATTGTGCTCAATCACAAGCACCGTGTGGCCTAAATCGACCAGTTTCTGAAGCACTCCCAAAAGTCGACCAATATCGTCCACATGAAGTCCGGTCGTGGGTTCGTCCAGGATATACAGAGTCTTGCCGAGGGCGGGGCGACCTAATTCGGCCGCCAATTTGATGCGCTGCGCTTCTCCGCCTGAAAGTGTTGTTGATCGTTGGCCCACCGATAAATAGCCCAGCCCTACGTCGACCAGACTGTTCAACATCTGGCAGATTGGCGGATGGTTTTCAAAAAAGTCCGCTGCTTCATCAATACTCATTCCCAGGACGTCCGCAATAGACTTTTCACGATAGCGTACCGCCAGAGTCTGCCGATTAAATTGTTTGCCATGGCAAAGTGGACAGCTGATAAACAGGTCTGGTAGAAAACGCATTTCAATGCGTTGCACACCTTGGCCCTGGCATTCTTCACAGCGACCACCCTTGGTATTGAAACTGAACCGACCCAATTTATAGCCCAACTGCTTGGCATGTTTCGTTCCGGCAAACACCCGACGTATTTCGTCGAAAATACCCGTATAGGTAGCTGGGTTACTGCGTGGAGTGCGGCCGATGGGCGATTGATTCACATGGATCAGGCGATCTAATTTGCTGGCCCCTCGGAGAGTACGATAAGCTCCCGGCCGCGCAGTTGCTCCATTTAGTTTTTTGGCCAAAGCTCGGGCCAGGGTATCTACGACCAGCGAACTTTTGCCCGACCCGCTCACACCGGTTACGCAGGTAAAAGTTCCCAGAGGAAATCCTGCTTCAACATTTTGCAAGTTATTGACGGTCGCCCCTTCGAGCTTCAACATGCGCGTTTTGGCAACGCGGCGACGGCTTTTGGGTATTTCAATCTGCCGCTGGCCCGAAAGATAGCTGCCTGTAATCGAGTTGTTATCTTTGGCGACCTGGCCTGGCGATCCTTGAGAGACGATCTGGCCACCTCGATCTCCTGCACCGGGGCCAATGTCAATGAGCCAGTCTGCGGCATGCATCAACGCTTCGTCGTGCTCGACAACCAACACCGTATTGCCTTGCCGTTGCAAGTCACGTAAGGATTCGATAAGCCGCGCATTATCTCTGGGATGCAAACCTATGGAGGGTTCGTCAAGGATGTACAAAACGCCTACCAATCCAGAACCGATTCCCGTGGCCAGTCGCACCCGTTGCATCTCGCCACCACTGAGTGTATCTGCCGATCGATCCAGTGAGAGATAATCCACTCCTACCTGGCACAAAAAACGCAGCCGTTTGACTATTTCGGCGACAAGCGGTTCGCCAACTGCCTGCAGGCTGGGATCCAACTCCAGCGAATTGAAAAACTCAAGCGACTTGTCGATAGGCAGGGCTGTGATTTGGTGGATTGCCAAGCCACCTAATCGGCACGCTCGTGCTTCCGGTTGCAAACGTGAGCCTCCACAGTCGACACAGGGTACCAACGAACGAAACTCATCCAGTCGCTCTCGTAGTGTGTCTCGCTTGGCCTTCGCATAGTCCATTTCGAGATGGGTAATCACCCCCAGATACTTGCCATCGCCCTCCAAAAGCTGTTGCCTGATGTCATGGGGCCATTTGCTAACGGGTGTTTCCTGATCCACTTTGGCATGTGTGAGAAAACCTTCGAGACGTTTAACATGCTTGCTGCGAGCGGCATTTGAGGCGCTACGCCAAGGGGCGATTGCCCCCTCCGATAACGAAAGACTGGTGTCTGGCAAAACCAGTTCAGGGTCGAAACCTTCACGAGCTGCCAGCCCATCACAAGTACGGCAGGCACCATATGGGCTGTTGAAGCTAAAGGTTCGCGGCTCCAATTCTGCCAGATTACGCTTGCAGTCTGGACACGCATACAGAGTGCTATAAACTCGCTCACGCCACTCCGCGTGAACGGCCCCATTTTGTCCTTTGCCATTCAACTTGTCCGCTGGTGTAAGATAGCTGATTCGGATTGCTCCTTGGCCATGTTTGAGAGCCAGTCGAACAGACTCGGCCAGGCGGTTCTCTAAACCCTCGCGAATCACCACACGATCGATGACTGCTTCAATGTCGTGCCGGGCAGAAGCCTTAATCTCGGGAGCATGCTCCACTTCATAAGTCTCGCCATCGATTCGCACTCGCACGAATCCTTCGCTACGGATGCGCTGCATCACTTCTTGGTGCTTCCCTTTGCGCCCACGTACCAAGGGAGCCAGGATGACTACTTTTGTTCCCATAGGTAGCACACCGATCGACTCTTGAATTTCAGCCGGTGTTTGCTGGACAATTGGCGTTCCGCAGTCGGGACAAGAAATATCTCCCACCCGGGCCATCAAGACGCGTAAAAAATCATAGATCTCGGTGACCGTAGCAACCGTGCTGCGTGGGTTATTGCTTCCCGGATTCTGGTCGATAGCGATTGTCGGCTGCAAGCCTTCGATCAGGTCGACATCAGGCCGCTGTAAGGAATTAAAAAACTGGCGTACATAGACAGACAAACTCTCGATGTACTGCCGTTGTCCCTCGGCAAGCAAAGTATCAAAAGCAAGGGAACTCTTGCCAGAGCCGCTCAAACCTGTAATGACAACCAGTTGTTCGCGAGGGATATCCAGATCGACGTTTTTTAAATTATGCGTACGGGCGCCTCGTACCTGAATCACACCCTCTGCAGGTGCGTAAGCGACCCCATTTGGCTCAGGGGGGGCTGACGATGCTGAACCACTGTTGCGACTCATAAAGAGAAAAATCTGGTCCGTGCGCGCTTATGCCAAGAAGACTCAGATTGGCAATATCCTGGTAGCGATGACGTAAAGGGGCAAAACCGTTCAGGCTACCACCGAGCCCCTGCAATGGCAACACATGGGCCATTTTGCTGGGGGCACCAGCAAAATGTGATTGGCGAATACCCTGGGACCGACGGATGGGGGGGTTCGAGCCCCGGATTGGCTTCCGATGGATTGGGGTGCATTCTGGCAACTGGCCCCCGGTTGCTAGGCTACTTAGAGCCGATTATGATGGAATGTTTCCCTTTTCCCCGGAGTCGGCCACTATGCGACATGTTCTTTCTGCTTTGGTGCAGAACGTTCCCGGCGTGCTAGCCCACGTCGCGGGTATGTTTGCATCACGCGGTTACAATATTGACAGCCTTGCCGTTGGCGAGACCGAAGAACCTCATTTGTCTCGAATGACTTTTGTTGTAGTCGGTGACGACGCGGTCTTGGATCAGGTACGTAAGCAGTTAGAGAAAATTGTCACCGTAGTACGTGTCGACGACATCAGCTCTCAAGAGTATGTTGAGCGGGATGTGATGCTGTTGAAAGTCAAGTGCGATCAGCAAGTTTCTGAGATCCGCGAGCTTTGTCAAATCTTTCGAGGTAAAGTAGTCGATGTTTCTACCAACCAGGTAATTGTCGAAATATCTGGTCCAGAAAAAAAAGTCCAGGCTTTTATCGAGCTTATGAGACCGTTCGGCATCATAGAACTGGTTCGCACTGGTCGGATTGCCATGGTCCGCGGCACTCAGCATGTTCATGAGTCTAGCTCCATTCGCGCCGTTGCCGATGAGCCCGCTATAACTCCCTCTGAATAGAACTCCCTCTGAATAGTAATTCCTTCTGAAAATTAACCCCTTCGAAATAGAATGCATTGGCTTGGTAATATGCCAAGCT
>PATG01000044.1 GCA_002713555.1 Planctomycetaceae bacterium | reverse complement strand
TAGCAAATCAATCTAAGCCAAAACGTGGTGATTGTGACTTGGGGCCAGTAGGGACATAGCTGGTAGGGACATAGCTGGTAGGGACATAGCTGGTAGGGATATAGCGGGTAGAGATATAGCGAGTAGTGTGGATACCTCCGACTTTATGTCCCACCTCTCTCTTAAAAGGACTTTCGGGTAGTAGCCAAACGCATTATTCTAGCCGATATTGAGGCCGCTGTACCACCCACTGAGCTGAACCAAAATATGTCCAAAAAGAAATGGAAAAACCCATTTTATGCACTTTTGATTCCTGCAGGGGCCGCGTTTTGTATCTCGGCAATTGCCTACGGATTTATGGCGTTCCAGATGGTCAACGCCGGACGGTCTGGTGCTGCCAAGTTCGCTGACCACCCACTCTTTGTCTGGCTAAATCACCATGGCACAACACTCATTCTGATTGAACTGGCCATCCTGGCCGTGCTCACAATTGGTGCCATCAGTACTGATCGTTGGTGGACAAGTGAAGACTGAGCAGGAAGCAAGAATTGATGAGTTGCGCAAGCAAATCCGCGAGCACGATCGCCGCTATTACAACGATGCTGCGCCGACAATTTCGGATCGCGAGTACGACCGATTGCTTGACGAGCTCAAACAATTAGAAGCTAAAAATACGCATTACATCACTCCGGACAGCCCCACACAGCGAGTTGGCGGAGAACCTCTAGATGGATTTCGTAAAGTGGAGCATGCTTACCCAATGCTCTCAATTGACAATACGTACAATCGTGAAGATCTCAAAAAATGGATCGAGCGTTGCCAAGAAGCGTTAGGCGACCCGATCGATCAAGACGGTACATTGCCAGGTGGCTATCTGGCTGAACCTAAGATTGACGGTGTGGCAATTAATCTGCGTTACGAACAAGGACTCCTGGCGTTAGCTACCACACGAGGTGATGGCAGCCAAGGTGATGATGTGACTCAAAATGTTCGCACAATACGCTCCATTCCTCTGCGCCTTCAAAATTCAGAAAACACCTCCATACCCGAAGTGGTCGAAATCCGTGGCGAAATTTTCATGCCCAATTTTGAATTTGAACGTATCAACGAATCGTTCAGCGCTGCCGGTCAAGAAGGGTTTGCGAATCCACGCAATGCCACGGCTGGAACACTCAAACTTCTCGATTCTGAAACCGTAGCGCAGCGTAAGCTCCAGTTTCTTGAACATGGTCGTGGAGAAGTCCTGGGATATGAATCTGCCACACAAAGCGAATTCCTCAGTGCGCTCGGGTCTTGGGGCATACCAACAAACCCACTTACCAAACCCTGCCAGGGAATCCACGAGATCTGGGAACTTATTCAAGAGTTTGACACCCATCGCAGCAATTTGACTTATGGAGTCGATGGTGTCGTGATCAAAGTCGACCCTCTCGATCTTCAAGAACGGCTCGGTACCACAAGCCGTTTTCCTCGATGGTGCATTGCCTACAAGTATCCCGCAGAACAGGCAGCCACACGACTCTTACAAGTCGATTGGCAAGTAGGCAAAACGGGCAAACTCACACCTCGCGCCACGATGGATCCCGTATTCATCGCAGGCACAACTGTCCAACATGCCACCCTTCACAATTATGGCGAAATCCTTCGCAAAGATATTCGTATTGGCGATTTGGTGATTATCGAAAAGGCTGGGGAGATCATTCCGCAAGTGGTACGTGTAGAAATTGCAGAGCGTCCACACAAATCATCTCCTATCCAACCGCCAACAGAATGCCCCGATTGTCAGGGAGAAATAGAAGCAGAACATGATGATAGCGGTAAAGAAACATCTCGCTTTTGTGTAAATCCTGAATGCCCTGCCCAACTACGTGAGCGACTTATCCATTTTGCAGCGCGAGGCCAGATGAATATCGATGGCATGGGCGAAAAAGTCATTCATCAGTTGTCAGGTGCTGAATTACTGAATTCTTTTGGTGATATTTTTAAACTCTCCCAAAGGCGAGAAGCATTGCTCAATCTTGAGCGGATGGGCGAGAAAAAAGTCAACAACCTACTGGCAGCCATCGAGGCGGCAAAATTACGTGGGCTGGATCGGGTTCTTGTTGGCTTGGGTATACGTCATGTGGGCTCAACCGCAGCGCGTGTCCTGGCCAGGCATTATCAAACACTTGAAGCTATGCAACTCGCTTCGATTGAAGAAATCCAATCCTTTCAAGTTGCAGGACAGGAATCGGGCATCGGTCCTGAAATAGCTAAATCGCTCCATCTTTTTCTCCATTCCACCGCCGGAAAATTTGTCATTAATGAGCTGAAAGAGGCTAATGTCGTTCTCTCAATGCCTATCCCGGAATCCCCCGAAGGGCTACTAGCTTTTACCGGAAAAACTTTTGTGGTTACTGGCAAACTAGAAAAATACACACGTGATGAGATCCACACCATGGTACGGCAACACGGCGGACGCATCTCTGGAAGCATTTCGAAGAAAACCGATTTTCTCATCGCCGGTGAAAAAGCAGGCAGTAAGTTAGAGAAAGCGAAGCAATTAGGCATCAACGTGTTGAGCGAATCGGAATTTGAATCTTTTCTTCATGAGCACTCCCCATAAGCTCTTGTTCCCCCAGAAACGATTTCTCAGTCGAGTAGAGGAGGGATCGAATCGATCCCTCCCCCCTCATCCCACCGGACGTGCGGATTTCCCGCATCCGGCGGACCAAAGGCCTTTCGTCGTTTGGCACACGCAGGTCAACGTCGATCACCTCGCAAGAACTTTAAACCCAGTTGGTGATAAAGGTGCGAGTATAACGTTCGCCCACTGGGCGGATGTGAGCCACGTTGACTTCGACGTTGCAGGTGGATACTCATTCGCACCAGCGAGTGAAGATTCACCTGCCCAAAGGCACGCCGCGGGTGTCCGTAGCCGAAATACCGGCTCCAGCCATCCAGCAGACGGTTCACTTCGGCGACAACCCGTGACGCAGGCTTGAAGCAGTTCCGACTAGCGGTGAGTTCACGAAGCTTCTGGCGAACTCGCTGCATGGCCTTGCGGCTCGGACCAGTGGAGATAGATAGCCAATAGGGGCGAAATCACTCCTCCTTGAGGTGTGCCCGAGGTAGGACGGTGACGGCTGGTACGGCCGCGGTCGTCGGTTTCCTCAATCGAAGTTTTCAGCCACATCCGAATTAACTTCAGGACACTGCGGTCACTGATGCGATACTCCAGTGCAGCCTTCAACTTGTCATGAGGGATCGTATCGAAGTAGCCCTTGATGTCAGCAGCATACACTTCCCGTTTTCCACGATTTAAGTGTCCTCGAATCGCATCCAGTGCGTCGTGGGCACTTCGTCCGGGCCGAAACCCGAACGAACTGTCGCGGAATTCCGCTTCGAAGATCGGTTCCAGAATTAGCAAGACTGCCATCTGGACGACACGGATATTTGACATGATGAGATTGACTTAAAGAGCCACGAGGTCCATCACCTACAGGATATTGGCCTGGATTGTTTGAGACCACACGCTTGCGATCAAACAGTAACTCTTCGTGAACAGTAACCCCCGACTAAAGACCGTATTCTTCTTGGACTTCTGCCGAAATCTTGATACCCAGTTCCTGAGCTCGGGCTATCAACTTGCGTGCTTCTTCAAAACTACCAAGTTGATGCATTAAAAGGCCTAAGTTGTAGTTGAGCTGCCCCGAATCAGGATCGACAACAATACCGGCACGATAAAGTTCTTTGGCTTTTTCCTGATTGCCCATCACAAGATAGATTGCACCCAAACTAGCGTACAAAGAACCTTCTTCAGGCCGCAACTTGCGACAGCGCTCGTAGACTGCGATAGCCAACTCGTATTTGCGTAAAACATAATAGGTTCCGGCCAGTTGCAGCTGAGCTTTGTAATGTGTTGGATCAATTCGTATTGAATTTAACAATAAATGAATAGACTTTTCGGGCCGTCCGGACATCAAGACTGTTCTTCCTAATTGATAATAGATTTCGGCTGAAGTCGGTCTCAATTTAAGTGCTGTTTCTAACGGTTCGATGGCTGCCTCTGGATCGCCACTTTTAGTGAGGACACCCCCCAACAGTAATTGGACACGCCAATTTCCTGGATTCCCAATCGACAGGAAATAGGCCAGTTCGGTTGCCCGTTGATATTCGCCACGGTCAGCGTACTCGCTTACCTGAAGTATTTCTCCTGCGAGTGACTGAGGGAATTTCTTTCCCAACAAACGAAACTCTTCTTCAGCTTCTTTTATACGATCTTGACGCATCAAAAAATCCACTAACATTTGCCGCGGATAGAGCAATTCTGCTTGGAACTCGATAGCTTGCCGAATTTCGAATTCCGCCTTTTTGTTTTCACCAAGTCGCGACCATATGGCTGACATCTCAGCATGGTAGGATCCATTTTGTGGACTGAGGGCAATTGCCTCTTCGAAACACTGCCGGGCTTCTTCTATTTTCCCGGCAAGCAGATACGAAAGCCCTAGGTCAGCGTGAACGGCATGGGACCTTGGTCTCATGGCAATTGCTTTTAGTCCATGCTCCAATGCGGCCTTCCCATCATGGCGCTGCAACGCATCGCGACAAAGTATGGACTGGCACTCCGGCAAATCTGGCGTGAGTGATGTCAAGGCTTTGATACGTTTGGCCTTTTCTTGGGGATTCCGAGAGAGGTGGAATTGCTCCAGATAGACCAATGTCAGGACTAGTGCAATCAGCAGACCCAATTTCGCAGCATGGGCCCAACCAGGAACTTTATGTTCTGTCTCTGCTGTAGTCGTACATTGCTCTACTAGATTTTGCTGCGTTTTCTTTTCACTAACTTGCCAAATAAAACCATCAAAATAGAAATGTAGTATTGATGAAGTCACGAAGAACGCCATCAACCATTGGTAGGAATCGGTATGATCAGCAAGAAAAACATATCCACTACTATCCATCACAAAGTAACGTATTGAGCTATAAGCTGCGATTATTGCAAGATAGATTCCCAGCATCGACCATCGATCACGAAACAGAAATCCAAGCATGCCAAACTTATCACCAGCACGCTGAAACAACCGGCGGTTATAAATCCAGACAATGGCATAGTACTGGACAGCGTGAAATATCTCGAACATAGCAAGGCCTATCAACACATTGGTTGAAAGTCTGCCAGTGAACCAATAGAACCAACCCGTAATGCCAATCAGCAGCATCTTAAGCCAACTAATTGGCTGCCCTTGCCTATAACGAATCAAGAGATTGATGATATAAGCAATCAATACACCCAATGCACCTATGCCAACCAACCATCTTGCATAAGTGACCCATTGGGGGCCGAAGAGGGGTAAACCAGACTGCCACATTGTGTTTGCTACAGCAAACACGCGTGCATCACTAAATACCATACCAGCAACAAAAACCACTAAACAAAGCCAATGATCTAACCGCGCCGACCAGCGATCATGAATTCCAAGTCGGACATCGTAGATGCGCATAAAACCATAAATTTGCATCAGGCCGTGCCAGGTTCCCCAAAGCAAGAGAATAAGTTCCAGGCCATGCAAATGCACCCATGGAAAATGCAATGCATTTTTGATCGATGCGGGAGGTGTAAATAACAGGGCCATGCCAAATACCAAGGGAGGCACCAGTAAAAACCGCATGCGAAAACGCATGAAAAGTTCACGATCGCCATAGGCACGCATAAAACCTGGTAAGTGATGCCCCAAGGAAGCAAAGGCAATTACTGCCAGAGAAAGGGCTTCAGGAGACAGTAGATGGCGTGCCAGTAATAGTACAACAGGCACAATCAAAACCGGAGTAATGACCACATAGGTCAGATCCCACCAGGCAGAGACTATCCATGCTTGTCGAAAAGAACTTTTTACGGGAGATAGTGTATTGGTAGACATTTGGTCTATCTTCAGCAGGTATCAAAAAGATTGCAGTGGTCTGGATGGCGTAATACCCGATGAAGCTATCTCCTGACCCTCTCGACTTCGCGCCCTCACAAACTGCATTGTTTGGCAAAATGCAAGCAGAAGACAACCTCAGAATAGCCAGTTTTATCCCAAATGGGGTCTCTCCTCCAACCACGTAAAACCTGGCGGGTTTACGCAAAGACCGCCTCACGGGTCACCTGGGGCAATGTTGGCTTATGAGTCTCTGCGATATCCAGCAGAAAGGTGATAAAAACCATATATCCATGATTTTTGTGACTTTGCAGTCTGACTGCCCTGAAATACTAATATTCTTGGCATTTGTATCCGTTCTGTTTATGCTGAATGGATGGCTGAGGGTTCTATCTATCCCAGTCGAGGATTCTGATTCGAGGCAATCATCAAGGCAAAATGGTATGAAGACCAACCGACATTGTAAGTTGATCACCCCAGTGTTTGTCGTTCTATGGGCATTGGGCACACTGTGCGTATCTTTTCTCTGCACTCCGTTAAATGCCGCAGAGGAAGTCAACCCATCGACTTCGGTGACGGGATCTCCAGAAGAATCTCCTGAAATTGCCCCCAAAAGTGAACCCGTAGACATCTTCGATGCCATGGATCAGGGTATCGTTGATGTTAAATTTATTGCCAAAAGCAGTTCGAAAGGAAGACTCGTTTTCACCAATAAAACGAAGGAACCCGTTAACATTCTTGTCCCCGAAGCTTTTGCCGGCATACCCATGGCGCAACGGTTTGGCGGGGGTGGTGGTGGCTTTGGCGGCGGCGGCATGGGTGGTGGCGGTCAACAACAAAATGTTGGAGGGGGTGGCGGATTTGGAGGAGGTCGTGGTGGAGGTCGTGGTGGCGGACGAGGTGGCGCTTTCAATATTGCCCCCGAAAAAATAGGTCGACTCGATGTTCCACTTTTGTGCCTTGATCACGGTCTGCGTGACCCCTCATCTAGTAAGCCTTACGAAATCAGACCCATTGAAGACGTGGTGGACAGTCCTGCCTTGGTTGAAATCATCAAGGCCTATGCCAACGGAGATTTGCCCAGGGGTGCGTCACAAGCAGCAGCCTGGCATATTAATAGCAAAGTGACATGGGCCGATCTGGCTTCCAAGCTGACGGGAACAGTGCGCTCCATCGCACGAGAACCCTATTTCAATAGCGAAGAAATTCGCACAGCCATGGCCATTGTACACCGTGCCGAAGTAATGACTGAGGGGCTAGAACTCAATCGCCGCAATTGGAAACCCAAGAAACAAAAAGAAACAGACCCTAATCGAGATCCGTTAGTAGAAAACTACGAATCCCCAAAAGCCAAAACGATCGACACCGAAGCTGAACTTGCTTTGGAAACTGAGAGCACCTCCTAAAAGCCCACAACGTGAAATCATTGAATCATCGCAGTGTCAGGTGGTGTTCTTGCTCTTAGGCAGCGTTTTTGGTCGTCTGGCGACTCTCAGTAAGTAGTTTTTGGATTTCTCGCTGGTAATCGCTCCGCTCTTCTTGCCATTGTCTGGCATCAAGGTCGAATTTGCGCTGCTGGTCATCGAGTTCTTTTTCGCGCGCCACCAATCTGGCTGCACGCTGTTCGATATCACGTTCGCGTCGTATAAACCAGGACTCCAGCTCCTCTTGCCTTTTTTGAAATTCCTGATGTTGGTTGGTCAATTCCAGGCGAACCGATTCTAGCTCTTGTCTTCTGGAAAGTAATTCGTCGTTTGCTAATTGAAAATGATCTGCCAGACGAACTCGAACTTGCGAGATCGAACGCGAAAGTGTGGCAGGTGCCAACGCCCCCTGCAACTGCAGCCACGTCTCTTCGGTGGCCAAGCGCATTTCTAGCACTTCGCGCTGCGAAGCACGCAATTCTTCCTGCAGTTGCTCCAATGCTGCCTGGCGTTGCTCAAGTTCTGCTTCACGACGATTGAGTTTACATTCTCTCTGTTCAAGCAAGAGCGTCTGCTCGGCACGTTGGTCCCGCAATTCGTGCCGTTGCTGAGTCACAAGATTTTCGAAATCCAGTTCCTGCTGCTCAAGTTGTCGTCCCCGATCGGCTATCTGAATCTGCTGATCGGTCAATAAAGATTCTGCACGCGAAAGATAGGCATCGCGCATATCGAACTCATTCGCTTGCTTTTGCAATTCAATCATTTTCTGCTCTGTAATGCCAAGTCTCTCGAAGCGTTGAATTGCTGTTTTTATCTCCTGGTCACGGAACTTAAGCTGCCGCAACTTTTCCTCGAAATCAGACTCTTGCAAAGCAAATGATTGTTTTTTCCGATCTAATTCAGCACGCAAGAATTCTGTTTCACTTGCTCGTTCTCCCAGTCGATTTTCCCATTCTTGCATTTCTTCTTGGCGACTATTCAATTCCTCATTCGCCGCAGCAATTCTTTCGGTACGTTCCTGGAGCGCAATCTGTGCCTGAGTGTTTTGCTCCAGTTGTGTATAGCTTGTTGCTTCACGCTCATCGAGCTCACGTTGCCGCTGCTCAAAAGCTTTTTTTGCGGCATCAAGCTCCTCCTGCTTGGATTGGCTGAGAGCCTGTTGGATATCCAACTCCCCCATTTTTTCCTGGAGTTGCGATTGCGTAAATTCCAGCTCGGCTTTTAATTTGGTGGCCTGTTCTTCTAGAGTGTCGAGCTGTTGGTAGCGCTCATCCAATTGCTTTTTGGCCATCGAATGACTGTCAGCACTTATAGACTCTGCAGCTTCGTTCGCACGCTGATCCAACTTCTCTTCGCGTTCATCAAGTTCCGCCTCGCGCTCATTCAGCCAAAGTCTTGCGTTTCGAACCCTGGATTCGAACTCTGCTTCCTGGGAATTGATGAGGGTTTGACGCCGGTCTAGATCTGCTAATTGGGTCTTAAGCCTTCCCGCTAGATCGACAGATTGTCTTGCCAAAGCATCGGGAGCTGCTCCCTCGAGCAATTGACCATAAGTCTCCTCCACCTCGGCGAGAACCAGATCTTCATGTGTCTCTGTTTCCACAGACACTTTTTCACTATGAGCAGATCCTTTATCAGTCCTCTGCAGCGAGTGCGCTGCGTCGATGCGAGTTTCTCGAGAATTTTTAGAAGAGGAGTCACTTGTCATATTTGCTACCAGCCATTGCACAGGGAAACCAATAGCTCATCTTAATTGAGCAATCGATAAATCTTGCCTAGTCTCCCATCGGCTCACTGGCTGCTAGAAATTGACCCTCCGATATTGTTTTTATAGAAAAGACAAACGCTAGCAAGAAGAAGCAAAAAAGAGAGAAACTGGGTAGCCAATTTGTGCTAGCAATATTCCGATCCAGATCCGGATTCAACACACGTTTGTGGTCAACGGATTCGGGGGCATCAACTTGCCATCACTCTCGGGCAATTGAATACTTCTGTTTCCAGAATCAATCGCTCGACTCGTTCTGTTGTATCTTCCACCGCTTTGAGATAATCACCCAACACGCATTGCTGCACCGGATTTTCTACGTGGAGGCGGCGTACCCAATTCAGATGCTTTTTTATCCAATTCACTCCCTTGGTATAACGCAGGTCATTACGCAAGAGAAACTTGCTCAGTTGCTGTCGAGCCACACGATCCGCTCGCTTCGCGTCGTCTCGCGAACATTCTAGGTCGCGCAGGGCTTCGCGCTCTTGGTCGGGAACGGTAATCGCTGTCAAATCGCCACTGCGTAAAAAGTGGGCTAGCTTAGCCGCATCGTGTCGATCAGTTTTTACCCGATTGCCACTTTGGACCGGGATTAGCGAAGGGGCCACCACCTGGCAGGCGTAGCCTGCTTTTTCCAGGGCCCTTTGCACACCAAACCCTGTGAGGCCTACTTCGTAACAGATCGATACGTCCCCTTCAGCGGCAAGCAGTGCGACCGCTTTTACCAGACGAGGGAGATCATAAGGAATCGTCTTCCACGCTTGGGCTGCGGTGCGGCCTTGTTCGGCGACAGCTATAACTATCGTTTCTTTGTGGACATCTAAACCGATGTAACGTAATTAGCCATTGGACCAGTCCTTTCGTTGTGGCTCTGGCGTGAGTGAGTGTTTAACAACACTCAAGATAACCCACGTTATACGCCAGGGCTGGTCCAACCATTTTGTCTACGTTGATGCGTCGGTAGTTGGACGACTACGCTTTCGCTGCGTCGGTCTCCAAGCGACTACGCTTTCGCTGCGTCGATGGCCTCTTGCAGGCGGGCTTTGGGCTGGACTCCGACAAAGCGGTCTACGACCTCTCCGTTTTTGAAGACCATGAGCGTGGGGATGCTGCTGACTCCGTAGCTCTGTGCGGAGTTGGGGGCCTCGTCGACGTTGATTTTAGTAATCTTGGCAGAACCTTCGTTTTCGCCAGCAAGTTCTTCAACCATGGGAGCTATTTGACGACAGGGCCCGCACCAAGGAGCCCAAAAATCAACCAGAACAGGATTATCAGATTGCAATACTTCCGAATCAAAATCATTATCATTCACTTCTTGAATACCCATAATCGTCCACTCCTTATAGTTTATTATCGTGTTATTTTAGCGATGCCCTGCTATTTGCAGCGATCCTGTATTTATCGGTCTTCAATGCGATGCCCGATCCCGCTGAGCCGCACAACTAGTTGTGTCAACCAATCAGCCCGCTAAGCTGGCAGCGATGCAGCCACATCACTCATGCCAAGACGCCGCACCTCCAGTACGCAGCAAACCGACTCGCGGTTCAAAGGCTCAAAATCTTCCAATTCCGCACTTTCGCTCAGAAACAGGATTATTGGGGATTGCAGTTCGGCTGTCAACGAAGCACATACCGTATTCAGGTGAACTGCGCAGTTAACAAACCACAAAGGACACGAAGATCACAAAGTTTGCGTAATTTCAATAACTGCGGATTTCCAAGGTTTTTGATCCCATTTATTATGACCTCNGTGCTCTTCGTGGCTGGAAAAACGACTGTGNAGTACGCCTATACCGTATTGCCATCACTCTTGAGTATGGAGATACTGGTGGACGGCAGATATTCTGCTTAGCCCCCTTCTGTCTGTTTACTGGTTTGGCCCAATCAAGGGTCTCTTGGGTTTGAGGAGATTTTCACTATGGCTCGCACCCCCAGCACCATGTTACCCCTGGGAACTTCAGCACCCGATTTTTCACTCGTGAATGTCGACGGTCAAACGGTTTCTCTTAGCGATTTTGACGATGCGCCAGCACTACTCGTTATTTTCATGTGCAACCACTGTCCCTACGTCATCCATGTGGCAGATCACCTGGCCCAACTTGGGCAAGAATATATGGCCCGTGGTTTGGCCGTGGTGGGAATCAATTCAAACGACGTCGCCAGTTACCCGGCTGACTCGCCTGAACAAATGGTCGCCGAAGCGGAAGAACGTGGGTATGTATTTCCATACCTGTATGACGAAACACAAGAAGTTGCCCAAGCTTACCAGGCAGCTTGCACACCTGATTTTTTTCTTTTTGATAAAAATAAGAAACTTGTCTATCGAGGCCAATTGGATTCGAGTCGTCCCGATAGCGGAATACCGGTAACGGGTGAAGATCTGCGTCTTGCAATCGATACCGTACTCTCTGGCCAGACACCGTCTGAGGATCAGACCCCTAGCCTGGGATGCAATATCAAATGGAAAGCTGGCAACGAGCCGGGCTATTTAGGGTAGCCNGCTTAGGATAGCCTGCTCTNCGAACCCCTCCCCAGAAAACAGATGAGTGGGATTATTTTTTGGGAGGATGTCACCTTGGGTCAAGTATTTCACAACTCACATCCAATACACGGTGGACTATCCCAACGAAGGTGTAATTCGAGAGACATCGGTCAATTGGCGCACCACCTCTTCAGCACTCCCTGTCTCAGCAAGTATGGACATTTGCCGGTCTGCCCAACTAGGTGAAGCTGCAATTTGCCGGCAATGCTCCAGGTAGGATTCACAACCCAAGTTGGCGGCAACCGGCGTGAGCTTATCCACCAATTGATCGACAGCTTGGGATACTGTTACGATATTGTAATTGTAAGAATNCACAAGCTGTGCTGCCGTACCAAAACGGGTAGCACGCCATTTATTTTGCCGAACCATCATCGGATGGCAATCATGCTGGTAAGTGCCGCCGTCTATTTCATCCGATAATGCTTTAACCAGACACTGTATTAGGGCAGCTACGGCCAAGGTATCCTCTAAATTCCCTGGCATATCACATACACGGACCTCCACCGTTCCAAAGCTGTGATGGGGACGAACGTCCCACCAAATTTCACGAATTGAATTGATAAATCCGGTGTCCACCATGTGATTCACAAGCCAAACATATTCACTCCAATTGCGCATTAATGTGGGCATACCCGCCGTCGGGAGACCCTCCATAACCTTCGAACGGTGTGATTGCAAACCTGTCTTCCGTCCNTCCCAAAATGGGCTGCTGCTAGTCAGCGCAAGCAGGGTAGGCAAATGTCGGAGAATTCGGTCACAAATCATTACAGCTTTATCACCTGAGTCGACCCCCACATGAACATGCAACCCAAAAGTCACCAGGCGCCTGGCTAGCTCTTGAAGTAATTCGACCAACTTATGATAACGATCATTCGGCGTAACCTTTTGCTCTCGCCAGGGAGAAAAGGGATGCGTCGCTCCCCACCACAAACGNAACTCGGCTTGATCCGCTGCTTTTTCGAGCTTTCCAATTTTGCCTTGCAAATCCTGCTCAGCTTCGTTGATCGTTTCGCAAACGCCCGTATTGATCTCTACCACACACTGCATGAGTTCGGGTTTGACCAGCGCCTTATCTTCTTCAGAAAGCCAATTTTCCAAATCGGCATACGAGCTGGAAAGCGCCATTGTGTTGCTATCAACCAACCCCAACTCAACTTCGATACCAAGTGTAGGACGCGNATTTGATGTAAAGTCAATCGTGGCCACGACTCGTTTTCCTTGCCTCAGTCATCATTAAGTTATTCACGACAAGTCTTGCTAGACTCGGATCTAGTCTCGATGGTTATCGAATAGCAAAAATCTCAATTTACAGTTTGGAAGCCATAATAACTGTACGCGCTAGCACTTCGACTCCAAGATCTAATGCAACTTCATCAACATCAAACGTAGGAGTATGCAAAGGGGTGACAGCAGCCAGGTCTGTTGCACATCCCAGGCGGAACATGACACCTGGAATCTTCTCTAAATAACAAGCAAAATCTTCGCTTCCCATGCTGGAGCGGGCAATCAACTGCACATGCTCATCACCAACCACTTCTTCTGCTTCACGCCAGACTAACCGTGTCAAGTCAGCGTCATTGTAGACAGAGGGGATACTTACTCTGAATGCCACTTCTATCTGCGTACCAGTAATTTCCGAAACTCCATCCGCAACTTGCCTGATTTGCTCAATTGTACGAGTACGCACCTCGGTTTCCAATGTGCGCATCGTCCCCCAGAGTTCAACCGTATCAGGAATCACGTTGGGGTTTTCTCCTCCCAAGATCTTCCCAATGGTCAGCACAACTGCATCGTGGCTGTCGGTCGCACGTGGCACAAATTGGTAAAGCGTGCTGATAAGCTGAGCAGCAGCTCCAATAGGATCCTTGGACTCATGCGGTCGCGCTGCATGCCCTCCCTGTCCACGAATCGTGATTTTTAATGAATCACAATGTGCCGTTAAAGTACCAGAGCGCAAGGCAATCTCACCCGTACGACGAGCCGGATCGACGTGCAACGCAAAAATATTATCCGCTCCTTCAAGCACACCTGCTTCGATCATTTGTCGCGCCCCAGTGGCAGTCTCTTCGGCAGGCTGAAAGATAGCCCGATAACAAAGGGGCCAAGGACAACAATCCATCTGTGAAAACTTCGTCAGCACTAGAATTGTGCCATAAATAATCGCCGCATGCGCATCATGACCACAAGCGTGCATAATACCTGGGTTTGTACTCTTATAAGTAACCTGTTTGCTATCTTGAATACGCAAGGCATCAATATCACCACGCAACACGATACAAGGTGCTGAGACATTCTTGGTTGGACTATCGGCAACCACACCACAGCCTTCAGGTCCCATTCGCACATCCAAGCCGAGTTTACCCAATAGTTGGTAGAGGTGCAGGCTGGTCTGCAACTCTTCTCCACTCGGTTCTGGATGCGCATGCAAATGGCGGCGCAGTGCGACAACCTCGCCAGAACTATCAGCTACTATTTTGTGGAGTTTTTCTTTCCAATCCATGAAAGCCAACGTGAGAAAAGCGCAGTACTTCAGTCCGATTGGACAGAATCGTACACGGAACTACACTGATTGGATAGATTATTGCAGATGACACATTATTCAGGTAATTGATTTCCGCATATCCAGTCGTATATCCAGTAATGACGCGAAAACCCATTCGCTCCATGTTGTGTTGTCGCATTCTCCTAGAATTCCACGAATTCAGGCACAGTCAATTCCGGCAAAATTCCCTGATCGAATCCCATCTTGAGGAATCTGGCGACCGACTCACGTCCTTCGGGACCAAAATCAAGTGTCCGGTCATTCACATACATGCCGACAAACTTGTCGGCCTTATCCTGATCCAAATCTCGACCGTATTGTAAGGCATAGTCCAAAGCCTCCTGACGGTTATTGAGCCCATATTGGATGCTCTCATACAAGAGGCGTTGAACTTCTTGAATCGTCTCCGATCCTAAATCTTTACGAATTCCGTTTGCCCCCAAGGGTAATGGCAAGCCACCTGTAAGTTCATGCCACCAAACGCCAAGATCAACGACCAGTTGCAAATCACTGTTGGCATAGGTCAGCTGACCTTCATGGATGATGAGTCCCGCATCGACAGACTGCCCTTCGAACTCCCCTTCAGCCACAGCGGGAATTATTTTATCGAATGGCACCGGAACAAATTCAAAATCCTGTCCTAAGCAAAGCCTCAAAGCAAGAAACGCGCTGGTAAGTTTACCCGGAATGGCAATTGTCTTGGCTTTAAGATCTTCTACATGGCATGCTTCGCGCGCGACAACCATCGGGCCATAACCTTCGCCCATGCTTGCTCCGCAACTACAGATTGCGTACTTGTCGTGCAAATAGGCGTAGGCATGGATACTAATCGCCGTGAGTTCCAACTCGCCTGTGAAAGCACGCTGATTCAATGTTTCGATGTCGACCAATTCATGGGTGAATCGATAGGGCCCCGTATCCACATGGTCGTTGGTGAGCGCATGGAACATGAAAGCATCGTCTGGATCGGGGCTATGCCCTACGCGAATGAGTTGCTTCGTTTCGGCCAATGTCACAAAAAGGTTCTCCTCGCTGGTGCATGGTCGCTTGACACGTGCGGACTAGTGATTCTCACCAAACACCCCCAAAAGGCAAGTTGGAAAGCTCTAAGCCAAATCATAGGCCCGAAATCGGCAGCGCGTCAATCACCGATCACTAGAGGTCTGCGTAACTCTAGCAAAAGAACCGTAGTAGCAGCATATTTCTAACAAGCCAGAAGCCTAGCCAAGGGCCCCAAACAAGGTCCCCCTAAGAGGAGCGAACAGGTTTATCCAGGCTACGCTTCAATCGAAATACCCTGGATGGGTGTCCCCAATTGTGGGCGCATGTGCGGCAAGCCTGGTTTTACAGCCTGGGTGGCCTTGTCGGCTTCAAGTTTCTCGCAAACCATCTTCCAGGTTTCCTGCTGGTAGGCGAGCAAATCAAGACAGCTTTTCAGTTTTTCAACATCCTCGTTAAATCGACTGAAAATCAGCTCACGATAGATAAAGGCATACTGTTCTTCAAATTGTTTCGAAAATGATTCTTTCCCGGCTGCAGAACTATGGGTCAATTCATCGACCACATCACTCATCTTTGCTAACAAAAGATCGACATCTGCAAAATCAGCTTTCTCTGACCAGATTGCCAGAGCCTGACGGCCGAATCGAATAGCACCATCCAAGAGCATTAAATGCAACTGGAGTTGTGATGCCGTGAGAATCTTACTTTCTAAATACTGATTGCGAGATGGTTGAGTCATGCGGACTTCTCTTACAATTGGAATTGGGGGGCGGCAAAATACAGGGCAGGGTTTATCTCGAGGTACTTACAAGTGGTGCTAAAGGTTGGAGTGCACTTAGTGCCGTCTGACTGGATTGCAAACCGGCAATCACTTGTTCTAGTTGAAAAAATTGCAGGAGCAACACTTCACGTTGTCGATCCAGGGATTCGTTAAATCGATCAATACGATCTTGGTTGATATCAATGGTTGCCTGGAGTGAATCGTTTCGGTTGGTAAGCAAACCATTGTCGGCACCAGCCAACGATTCGATGGCGCTGTCAAATTTAGCGACTATGCCTCCATCAGATTCGACAAATAACGCTTGCAGACTCTTGGCGTCTTCGGCAAATGCCTCTTTGAGTTGGGCCACATCGAATTGAAGTTTGCCTTCTCCATCAACACTTAAGCCAATCTCCTCCAGCGATTCGAAACTGCCTACACCGGTATATCGATCTGTTACAAGTCGTGACAATTCGGTGTCCACGCGCAAGGCTTCGTTGGTACCAAAAAGCAAGCCTGTAGTAAGGTCTGCTTCGTTAAAATCAGTCAACCCATCCAGGTCACTCCGCAGTGCATTATACGAATCAACAAAATCTTCGACGAGCGAAACAATCTCACTGTCGGTTTGGGTCACCGACACATCGACTGAAGTTGCGCTTGCAGCCACCACCGACAAATCAACACCACTGATAACTTGATCAAATTCATTGGTTGGAGAGCTGATGAGTATACCAGAACCCGCAATTCCCTGTTCGCCTAACACAAGCAAAGCGTCTCGTGCAGAGGAGGTCTCTGTGAACTCAAATCCCGATGTCCCTGGATCCAACAGGATCGCGTTCGCCGAACCCGTCTGGTCCACAACGAGCGAAAGCCGGAAACCGACGCCATCGAAAAAAGCACTGGCAGATACACCTGCATCAAGCTCATTAATCTTATTGGCAACCGCTTCTAAAGCACCCTGGCTTGCGCTCTGAGCTGTGAACAAGCCAATGCCATCAATACTGGTGGTCATGGTTTCGGTACTGAGAATTTTTAAATCGGCGGCGGCCGTACCATTGACGTCTTCGACCAGGAGATTCTCTGTTCCACCTGCGTTATCCGTTAGCAGGATACCTGTGCCTGAACTGTTAATACTGGCTGTGACATTCGCACCCGTTGAAGCACGGCCATTGATTACATCGACCAATTGTCCAATGGTTGTAATTCCTGCATCGGCACCATTTAAATCAATAACCGTCACACCGTTATTATTGATACCCCCTCTGGAGTCTGTGATCCGGATGTCACTTGCATCAATGCCCGCTCCATCATTGAGAGAAGCCAAACTGATCGACTGAGAAGATCCGTCGATATCCGTCAAGTCAATCGCGTAACTACTCGTACCATTGATCACCTGGGTGTCTTGACCATTGATGTCAACTATTTCGCTGCCACGTGTCAGGTTCAAATCTGCTGCCAAAGTGCCGTTAATATCAGACACTCCAAGCGTCGCTGAGCCCGTTGCCGTATTGGTCAGAAAAATCCCATCCCCCGCATCATTAATACTGGCTATCACACTTACCTTTGTGGAAGCATTGATTGCATCTATAACATCTCCAATGGTTTTGGCCTCGCTTCCTGAAGTGTTCAGGTCTATGGAATCAGTGGCCCCATCGCTGTCTGTTATTTTAATATCACTTGCCGTGATGCCCTGCCCTCCATTTAGCGATGAAAGCAGTGTTGCTTCACTAAGTGTTTGTCGCCCCAGAGAACTGCCCACACTCGAGTCCTGGGCAACGTTCAGCGTGATACCGAGAGCATCGCTCGTTCCGTCGCCACTCGCAATGACCAGATTGCCCGTCCCGCCGCTCGTGTCCAAGACCGAGATTCCATTGCGCGCGGCATTAATGGACGCCGTAACCTCCGCAGTAGAATTGTTAATCAAATCCACCACTTCACTCAGGGTCTCGGCAGGTGAAAGATCAACCGTGTCTGGACCACCCCCTGCACGGTCTGTGATATCGATGCTGCCCAGTACAATGCCATCGCCACCTTGAAGACTTGAAACTAACGTATCTCGCAATCCTGAGGTGATCCGACTGCCCGTAATCACTCCCCCAGCAGCAGTCGTCGTTAAGCCCAAATCATCGGCAGCCGAACCTGTGATACCGTTTGTAACAGCAAAGGTACCGGCGCCTGCAGTCAAATCCGTAAGTTCGAGCCGATTGCCATCAGCCGATATAGCGGCAGTCAACTTGCCAGTAAAATCTGTATCGTTGTTAATCGCATCGACTACATCACCAAGCGTCGTGGAGCCAGAAAGATCAACACCCGCGGACGTATTGTCGAGCAGCGAAATTGTCAGGTCATCGATATTCGTTGTATCGTCCGTAATACGTACACCGTTGTAATCGTTTAACGTGCTCAGCTTCGTGTCTGCATGCAATGAGAACACATCACCGCCAGCGACTGTTGAAGCCGTGGTGCTGATGCCGTCGAGCCCCAGGTCGACAGCCGTTGTACCACCGTTTACTTCTTGCACCGTAAGCGTACTTGCTCCTCCAATATCGTCTGTGAGCACAAACGTATCGCCATCCACTGTGGCTGTGATGTTAATCCTGGTATCTGAATTGATGACATTGATTACATCATCGACGGTGCGTGCCAAACTGAGATCAATCACCGCTGAGTTACCAGCAAGATCCGTAATTCTGATTTCGCCCCGAGCCACACCACTTCCTGAGTTTAGCTCACTGAGCGAAATTCCCTTATCAACAAAACCGCCAAACCCGAAGCTCAGTGAACCAGTGCCTTGAATATCATCAAGAGTATCAAACCGCTGACTGATTAATTGCTGTGAGCTGGCCGTTAGTACGGGTTTGATTTTAAAACTGCCCAAGGGAGGATTACCTCCACTGGAAAGACTGGTAGTAAGCACATCTTCGTCTTGCGAAGTCACTTCTCGTGCTTGGAAGGGGCCTGATACATTCAGCTTGCTCAAATCAAATCGTAAACTAAGCAGCCGGGTGGACAGCGAATTAATCGCCAGCTGCTGTTGCTGCAAACCCTGGTTACGTGAAGTAAGCAGATCTCGGGGTGCACCGGCAACCTGGATTAATTTATCCACAGTATCCGTAATTGGAAGCCCTGTGATCAAACCCACATTGGACGTAATTCTACCCATAGAAAAAAGCTGCCATTAGCATATTGCCAAATGATTGACCCGCATCCCCCCCAATTTCATCTGATTTGTCGCCAAGCGAAATCAATAGGTATGCCAGGGGGAATCAGCGCACACACTCGGTATTTATCGGCCCGTTTTACGTGATCGCTAAAGTTTGTATTGATGGCACCAGCCTCCTTACTGGTAAGTGCTAGCATGGGCACTGGTATTCCCGATTGTACGGACCGTATCGAAAAGCCCCCCCTATTAACATGGCTCCCACGAGACGAAGCAATTATGAGCACCCGACGATAGCCAGACGCAAAAACAAGACAAAAAAGCAGTCAAGCGGCAAACCCAGGAGTAGCAGCCGAAAGAAGCTTTTGGATCGGACGAGACTGCCAGCAAATCGCTCTAAAAGTAGCCAACTAACCCTGCCGCAAGCCCTAGACCGTGCTGTAGCTTTTCACAATTCAGGCAAGCTTTCTGAAGCGGAAGAAACATATCGTAAAATCCTCAAGCCCCAAGACAACATGCCAAATCTCAACGGATAGCAGCGCGTCGCCGCTTCCTGGTAAACATCATGCGGTGCCCTGTACCTGCAACTCGAAATACCAAAAGAAAAAAACCGGCCCGACCAAACTGGCCGAACCGGCTTTTTTTATTAAAATCAAACGAATTGCTTACCGGAGCAAGGCCAATACGTTCTGCGGGTTCTGGTTGGCAATCTGAAGCACGGTTATGCCCGACTGCACGAGAATCTGCGATCGTGTGAGTGCAGCCGATTCGCTTGCGAAGTCGGCGTCACGGATCGAACTCTCTGCTTCGGTCAAGTTGACCAAAGTGTCATTCAATGCCTGCTTATTGGTTTCAAGGGTCGCCCTTTGGAATGCACCCAATCGACCACGTAGTGAGGTAACTTCGTCGATTGCTTCTTGGACAATCGAAGCGGCAACATCCAGGTTGTTACTGGTTAGCTCATTGGCTCCACCAGTACCCAACTCGAACAGCTTACCGCTCGCACCACCCAGCTGGGCCGTATTCACGCTACCTACACCAAGTCGAGTCTGTTGGTTACTTACCACATCAGGACCTAGTTGGAATAGCGCACCACCACCGGTGATGTCAAAGCTTGCGGTACCGGTAAAGCCAGCCGCTAATGTCGCTGTTAGATCGAGAGTCGCCGTATTGATCGTCAGCACATTACTATCGCCAGTTGCCGTAACACCGTTCACAGTAGCAGCGATGTTTGTTCCCACTTCTCGCGAGTCGGTGAATAGTGCTGCAGTATCGTCAATCACAGACAAATCCACTATTGCATCGGATCCATAGGAAGAAGATGTGAGTTCCAGGGTCGTGCCATTAGCTGTTGCTTCAACACCCGTGGCATCGCTAACCAGGTTAATACCATCTACCAGCTCGGTGAGAGTCGTGTTGGCACCGAAACTCAGTACCTCAGCACCATTGGTTCCAGCCAACTCCAGCACAACTGCATTAACAAGACCACCTGCCTCCACGCCACCAGCAAAGGCAGCTGCAGCATTGATGTTATCTGCACCCGCACTTCCGGCAGTGCCCGTGTCGGCATCGTAGTTGCCGTCACCCGAATTCACGGTCAGAGCTGCATCGAAGTCCGCCAAGTTATTGATAGCTGTATTGATAGCCGACAATGCAGTGACACCATCGTCTTCTACATTGACGGTAATCGTATCCGTTCCAGAATCGTATGTGGCGGTTGGAGTCGCATTGCCCGTACCGTCAACCTCTGCGATTGTGATGGTCGTTCCATCACCACCCGTTCCGNTAGCGGCTGCAGTCACGACAATGTCAGCATCGCCCGCATCACGGCCCGTNGTTGTCAACGCAGCAGTCGCTNCAGCAGCTTCAGCAGCCGAAATTGTCTCGTTGCTCGTTACCACAGCAGTTGCAAATTCAGCTTCGGCGGCAATCACAGCTGCCACATCGTCAAGATCAGCCGTATCGGCAGGCTGGGTGACATCTACAGTCAAGGTACCAGCGGCATAGGCTGCATTGTCTGAAGCAGCTCCAAGATTGAGCACAATGGTGGTAATGCCATTTAACAAATCGCCTTGGCCAGCGGCAGTTGTCACAAGAATCGAACCACCACCAATAGTCAATGTGGCTTCACCATCGACTTCCGAGTTCGTTGCATCGATCGTAGCCGTGGCAGCAACTGGGGTAGTCGCAGCTGGTACATTTTCGATGTCCACCTGGGCTTTGGTAGCAGCCGTGGTGACATCGATATCTACGCTAATGGATCCTGTAGTACCAAGGTTGGCCTGATCGATATTAAGATCCGTAATATTGCTGAAGTCCGCATCAGTCGACGAAGTAATGAAATCCAAGCTGCCATCGAGTAATCGACGACCTTGGAAAGTGGTGGTCTGTGCAATTCGATTCAAAGCTTCAAGTGAGCTGTCTAGCTGCAACTGATTAGCAGACAACTGCTCATCAGAAAGTGCTCCCGCATTAGCCGATTCGGTGACCAAGCCACGAATATCATTCAGGAGCGAGCTAACCTGGCCCAAAGCACTGTCAGCCGTAGCAATCACTTGATTGGCTCGATCCGTATTGCTGATGGCACGACGGATTGAAGTGATATCACTACGCAAGTTTTCACTTGCAATCAAACCAGCAGGATCATCCTTACCTGTATTGATACGCAAACCGGTACTGAGCCGGGTGAGAGCTTCGTTCAAGCTTGCATTTGAGCGACTCAATGTATTTTGGGCAACCAGCGAGCTGACATTTGTGTTAATTCGAGTCATCGTTAAACACCCCTATGGATAAAAACCAGTTTTCTTAGGAAGACCGGATTGGGGAGTCTAACGACTCCGGCCTGTCANAGTTCGTTTANGGGCCCGGGGACTTTCCCACAAGAAAATTTACCGTTGTCAATTCTTANTGACGGTCCTCGGCATCCATNCATCTGTCCCGTTTGGATTCCATCGNAGTAATTCCGATTACNCAACTCTAGGACANCAACCGTNCACTGCGCAAAAAAAATNCGATCCTTNCGGCTGGNAGACTGCCTTTGGGTCAGTTATCGTCGTGTGAATATGGGCCTTTCAAGGCGAAGANAGGATTTTCGNCCGAAATTTTTTGCCTGTTCCGAAACGAAACATCTAATCGTTGCAACCCGTAAAGTTGTTAGAGNTTTAGCGANTCTATTCCAGCCGGGCCTTCAGAATTGGCAGATGCTGGCCAAGAAAAAATAACCTGAAACGCCCATTTATGGGACCCGCTNCCTATGCAAAAAGAAAGAAAATCTGCCCGAATCTTGTCTCGGACTCAATCATCTAATGCTTACTGGGGCTCGGGCGATCCGGTTCCCGGATCCAATAATCGGGCATCATCAGGCTTGAGCAACGCCGCTTGTCGGTTCTCTCGTTGAATGGCCTCGTAGACTTCGCGGCGATGCACAGAGATCTCTTTAGGTGCATCAATACCGAGTTTTACCTTATCACCACGAACGTCGACAACGGTAATGACGACATTGTCGCCGATAATAATGCTCTCGTCGCGTTGTCTCGACAAAACCAACATCGGAATCTCCTGGTAAAGTAGGCAGTGCCCACCGGATTATGTATTGTGTTTAGAATCTGTGAGCCTAGCCCTCAGAATCCNGCTATGCCGTACGTTTAAGCGATACGGNAGGTGTATTGATGGCAAACTGTATGGGGTGAGCATCTTTGGCAACAACCTGGCAACCACGTCGCTTTTCTACATTGATTACAAGGGGAGCACGTAGATTAAGCGTTAGCCCTGTCTCGTTTCGACTGGCCACTACCACGACTTCAGCATCACGGATGGTAGTCAGATTCAGCGAATGCAAATCGTCACGTTCAACGTGGAGCTGATAATCGGGTACAAAACGCCGGGGACTCACAACCCCCAACGCAATATGCCCCTGCTCGATGCTCTGCAACCAGCCCAAGCCTGGATTCTTGGAATCGGTCAGGACGATCCAGCGTTGGCAATCCTCAAGTCCGATCAGCCCCTGCTCAAACAGCAGTTCATCCTGCGGCTGAATCGTAAGGGTTCCAAAACGTGTCGTGATGATATTCATGGGCAATAACCTGGTAGAAGTCATGCTCTCCAATACAAATGCTTGAACATGAGACACTTCTGAGCACAACTGCCTGCACAGCCTGTGAGAGCCACTCAGGGACTCAACCCTAAGATCCCGCGTCAACAAACTGCAAAATAGGCATAAATCGGGTTCTGGTGCCACTAAATTCGCACCTGGAACTAATGCCTAAGAGTTGTATCGGCCCTGGGGGGTTAGGAAAGCCAGAAAAAATGGCTAGTTCCAGATGGAGAGAGACGACAAACCAAAAATATGCGAGCTATTCACACATTTCATAGTGAGTTGGTAACAGTAACGGCTGAAATGGGTAGCAAGAAATCATCCTTTCGCCTGATAGGAATGCCTGATGCATTGTCCGTGCAGTCTTAGTGTCCCACAAAAAAGATTAATGCCCTGCTTATAAGAAATTCAACAAGGAAAGTTGCAAGATATTTGCTGTTGCTTGGAGTGAGGCTTGCAGTGAAATCTGCCGTGCGGTCAGATCAGAGATCGCTTGAACCAGGTCTACGTCGATTTCATCCGAGAGTGCCGACCGAAGCTGAATGACCTCGTCCTGCAGGTTGTATTGCGTCAATTGCAGCCCTTGGTACCTGGCTCCAATATCGGCCTGAGCAAAGGTCACCCGCTGTATATCGTCATCAATTCTAGCAGCAGCGCGTTCGATAGCTTGACGATCATTGACCTCCAGGGCATCCCGCAATCGAATCAATGTTGTGAAAACACTGTCTGTCTCTTGAAAATTGCGATCTGTCCCCGTGAGTGTGCCTGTCGAACTTGAATTGGAAACTTGATCGATATCAACCAAACCCAGGTATTCTGCTGCTTGACTACCCTCCAATCGAGTGACAACCAGATTGCCACCGCCGGCGATTTCGTCGACGAGTTCTATACCATTACCACTTTCAGCAAGTTGCGCACGAACGAGTCGAGTACCGCCACCATCATCATTACCAGCATCTGTATTGATCAAGTCCAAAACTTCTTGCACGGTTTTAGCACCAGTGATGTCAATCGCAAACAAATCTCCATTGCTGGCGGTAATCGACAAGTCGGCTGAAGGAGTCGAAATATCGATCCCGCCAATAATACCTATTTCTACGCCCGACTGGCTGATACTTAATCTTTCAGTACCCTCCGTATGATCAATCAGTTGGATCACGTTTCGATTCCCAGGGTCAAGCTGGGCGTCTACGATCCCACCAGCTGCGGCATTGATAGCAATAACCGCTTCATTAAGATTTGTCACCGCAGAAAAATCAACATTGAAGCTTGTTCCATCACTTGTTGTGATAACTCCATCCACATAGGTGATATTTGTCTCAAAAGCATCCCGTGTTGGTACACCGACACCGTAGTTGAAATCACTCAGAAGCGTATTTCCATCGTAGGTACGAATACCCAATTGGGTGGCCGTATTCCCCCCGCCTATTTCGCCAATCTGAAAATCTTGACCACTAAGGCGTGAGCGAACATTGATTCCGTTACCAGCCGAGTTTATTTCGGCATGCAGTCCGGCTTCTGAACCATTCAATCTATTGAGCAGATCTTCAACCGTTTCGTCGTCAGTAAAACTAATATCATACGTTTTGCCGCCGTTGACGATGCGAATTCCTGAAGATTGTTCGAAAGTTTGGCCACTACCGCCAACGGTAATCACACGATAAAAAATCGTGGGAGCGACTAATCCCGTACCCGCCTCGATGACAGAGGATGAATCAACTAAATCCAAAGTTGCCGTAAAGTTGAGGTCGTCATTGATGGCATCGACTACATCCTGTGCGGTGGTCACTCCTTCCTCTATGGTAATCGTGAGCGTTTTTTGCCCACCATCAAAAACCACATCGAGAGGGGCCCCTCCGCCGTCAACTAAACTTACGGTCACCCCATCCAATGCCACACCATTTGAGCTACCTTGTATGAGAATATCATTATCGGTGCCGGGTATTTTGAGCGATGCGCGTGCTTTGGTTCCTAGCAGATCTTCCAGCTTTGTTGTTTTCAGCAGCAGCGGGTCCAGGTCTTCGCCGGCAATCGACGTCGCTGGGCCACTCAATACACCCAGCTCACGAGCAGTGATCCCTATACCTACTTCAGTGACCACAAACGCATTGCCGTTGAGCAATTGCAACGTCAACCCATTGTCATTGATTGCTACTTCAATGGCAGATCCGAAGGGAGGATTATCTTCAATCAGTCGAATAACATCTCCCACAGTAGACGCATTACTGATATCAATAATTGATTCTTCGTTCGTTACCGCGTCAGTAATTTGCAGGGATCCATTTGGATTAATGCCGCGGCCACCTCGCAAACTGCTAAGTAGTGTATCGGCATGAAGCTGAGGATTCAGATCCACCGACCCCTTAACGGGCGCCGAAATACCGCCAAACACGTCTTGGCCAGTGGCATTTGTCGCGAACAATACACCAAGATCCGAAAAACTTCTTACGCTACGATCATCACCATGATAAACCACATTCCCGTCTTCAAAAGAAAACGGTTGATCGCTTGTTTGGGAACCGGCAAAAAGATATCGGCCATTGAACTTGCGATTTCCGAGTGTTACGAGTGATTCAATCGCATTGTTGATTTCAGAAATTGCCGCATCACGCTGATCTTGTGTAGCAACTGTATCGATCACGCCTAATGTCGAGGCTTTGATTTCGCTGAGCTTGGAAGAAACTTCACTTATAGCACTATCTGCGCTACCTAAGAATTGCAATCCAAGATTTATATTGGTTCCAAGCTGGCCCTTGCGACTGAGTAGCGATTGCAAAGAAATTGCACGACTCGCCGCCGGCGCATCCTCGCTCGGCAAGGAAATGCGTTGTCCCGTACTGATCTGCTCTTGGAGACGAAACAAATCAAGCTGATCTGCTTGATACTGCTGCGTGAGCCGCTGTCTCGTCAGCAACCCGCTAATGCGAGTCGAAGGAATGGGAATAATACCGGACATATTTAAATGTTAGGAGTTAGGGTCAAGGAGCGAGAACCAAGAATTCGCGTGTCGAATGTTAAAGTTTTGAGCCATGGGCCAGGTATTGGTTTTTGGATTATCTATTACTTACCAGGAGCGAATGTAGTTTGAGCAATTGTGTCAAAACCTCTCTACACGATCCTTATAATTGCACCAGCACATCCAGCAATTCGGATAGCGCTTGGATGTATCTTGCAGACGCTTGGTAGGCACGTTGTAGCTGGATCATATCAATGGCTTCTTCGTCAAGATTCACCCCACTTACGGACTGCGCCTTTGCATCCAAGGTTCCCTCGAAAACGCGCAGGCCTTCTGCGACAGATGCTGAAATAGTGGAACCTTGAGTCACTTCATTGATTAATTGATTAAATACTCCTGTAATCGAATTGCCATCGAGATCTTCTAAGCCAGCATCTTGAAGATTAATCAAATCCAGAGCGTTCTCCGTTCCCTCGCCAATGCCGGCTAAGCTCGCTGCAAATTTCGAGCCCGGTGCGTCTCCGGTTGTCAAAACCGCATTAACACCTAAGTTCGCTGCAGTGGAACCAGAAAAGAAGGTATTGAGTCCCAAGGCAGCCAGAGCACCACTGGTGTCTTTCTCAAAAGCAAACTCAGTATCCGAGGACTCGCTGGATAGTACCAACTCATTGTCTAGAGAAACAACGGCTGAGACACTACTAATTGAATCGATAACTTCAGCCAAAGACGTAAGCGTTGTTTCAGCATCTGTACCATTGAGATCAATCGTGATGGTGTGCGTCTCTTCTGTTCCGGTATTTTTGTTAAGTACAATGAGATCGAATTTGCCATTTTGGGGTGTAAAGTCCAAGCCAGCGGCGTTCAATGCAGCTGCTGGATCATCAACCTGGTAAGTACTGGTCAACGTGTCAAACCCGACTTGCCCTTGGCCTTGCGAATAAACCTTATTGAATTCAAAGGTCAATGCGCGTGCAAAATCATCAAGCCCACCAAGAAAGCCACCCAAAATGGTATCTCGTGCCTCATAAATGCCATGGAGCTCACCACCTCCGACTATCAAATCACTACCATTGTCGGCAAATTGAAGTTGGGCAACCTGCTGGTCATTGACAATGTTATTTCGGACTTCCACTTCGCGACGTGTTGCCTCAAAAACCAGGATCTCACCATTGATCGTAACATTGGTAACCCCTGCCTCCGTCTCGATAGTCGTGATATCTGCTAGTTCGGAAAGTTGCTTGAGCGCCGTACTGCGTTGGCTGCGTAAAGCGCCTGCATCACTGCCTGAAGCACCTCCACCCTCGACAGTTACAATACGCAAATTCAAAACACGAATTTCTTCTGCCAGCGTATTAATCTCATCAGAGACCTGAGTAACTCGTGTATCCAAATCCTCGAATTGAACAGAAACGCGGCGCTGCAAACTATTAATCGATTGCGTCAGCAGCTCACCCGACTTGATAGCAAGATCTCGTATGGCGGCATTGTCTTGGTCGGGAGTGAGTGTCAGGTCGTGGATGGCATTAAAAAAACCAGTTATCCGTGAGCCAATGCTGACCTCTTCACTGAGTGAATCAAGAATCACTTCCAGATCACGAAAGGCGTTTTCCTGAGCCTCGGCACTGGCTCTATCACCAGCAGCATCACGCAGGCGATTTTCCGTAAATTTATCAATATTCTGAACAATCCCCGCTATCTCAACGCCCAAACCGAGCGTAAGACTGCCCAGTTCTTGAACGGGAGCAGGTGTGAAAATAGCTTTTTCACGGATGTAGCCCGGCGTATTTGCATTGGCAATATTATTGCCCACCACCTGCAAGCCAATCTGCATGGCTTGCAGGGTGTTACCCGCCATCTGTATTGAGCCGAAAAGAGACATAATGATTTTTTTGCTAGGTGCATGGCACCAATAAAGCTAGCGCAATGCGCCAAACGACCAGCACCTATATCCCCTAAACCGCCTGGTCCATGAGCGTTCCGCTATTATCGACTGAACCTCCACTTCCATATGTCGGCTGAAGTTTGCCTCCAGTAGCAATAATCTCCAACATGTTAGAGAGATGAAGCAAAGTTCGCTGCACCACTACCCACTGTGCAACGCTCTGATGCCGCAACAAGCTGGAACGTTTGATTGACTCATCTATAGGCTGGCGCAAGACTTCGGAGTTTTCCTCTGGCAAAGCACTTGCTAGCGATTGAATGCTATCAGCAGGCAAACCAGCTGCTGCGGCTTGTGCGAGCAATTGCTGGCGCTGATCATGACACGCTTCAAGCTCTGCACAAAGGGAATGCTCTTCTGATACGAGATCTGCCAATCCCTGGTGATCGCGTTGAATCAGTAAATCATGTTTGCGAGCAAGAAGATTCAATAATTGTTCCTGAGACGCACCGAGTCGACTCAGTAGTTGGGCAACTTCAGATTCCCAATGAATATCCATTTAGGCTTTTCTCATTCTGACAAGGGTGTGTATGTCTTATGAATGCCTTATGTATGTCTTAGAATCTGCGTAGTTGAGCTAGATCGGACAAAGGCGTCTTGGTATTTGCTTCTGACTGCTTAAGGACTACTGCCTGTGCTGGAAATTGTTGCTCAAACATGGGGTCCGCAATGGTATCCGCACTTGCATCTGTCATGTGCTGGGCAAGTGTCTGATCAAGCTGACTACGAAAAACTTCTTCAGCCTGACCACCATGAAAATAGGCTGGCTTGCCTTGCGTGCTACGCATGGATTTAAGCAGTTGACCGAAAAATACTTCGCCCACAAATTTCCGAAAGGTTTCTTGCACTTCTTGGGCACCAGCAACTTGTTGTTCCGCACTTGCAGGGCCAGATCGCAATGGACGCACAGTATTGAGTTGTTGAAGATCTATTTTCATGATTCACTATGGGGTTTGAAAGTCTTCAGCTCGGCAGGAGTTCAGCCCTGCCAATACTTGGATTAGCTCTTCGATCCCTATAGGGAACGCTCGCTGTGGCGTTCCGTGTGCAATTTACCCTTACACCATTTATTCCATGATCAAACGACCATGAAGCTTTCCACTACGCTCAATACCTTTGATTATTTGAATTGCATCTTCATTGGAAACTTTTAAGGCATTCAGAGCATCGACTAAAGACTTCAACTTGGCTGAGTTTTGATCATCTTGTGAGACCTTACTAAACTGGGGAGTCTCTTCGTTGGCTTCCACAACTATATTGCGATGTGAGATGACTACATCGCCAATCTGCACATTTCCGTCGATGACGATACTACCCGTACGTTGATTGATCACCACTCGTGCCTCGGGCTCTGGATTGTAAACTTGTGCTTCAAGGAGAATTGAAATGTATTCCACCGGGTTCATCCGGTATTCATCCGGTATCTTAACTCTAATATTTGCGGCATTGATGGCCTGCACGCCTGTACTTGCCTCATCTTGTTGAAAATAAGAAGTTTGACTAATCACAGCAGCTACATCACTCGCTGTCTGAAAGTTTGCGTGATTCTTATCCAACACCAGGGTGATATAACCATCTTGCTCATATGGGGTAAAAACATCCTCTTCCATTTGACATCCGCCATGGATGCGTCCTACCAAGGGTTTGTCTGAAGAATCCAGTTGGATAGAGCCTTCGGCCAAGGCATAGACCCGATGATCTTTTGTACTTGGTCCTTGTAGAGCAGCAAAAGCGAGTTGCCCACCTTCCAAGCTTTTTCCATTGATCGCACTAACAACACAGTCCAGCTTGTCACCTTTGCGGGCACCCGTCGCTGGAACACGAGCCGTTACCCAAACCAGGGAGGCATTCTTAATTCTTCGCAATTCGTCCAGACTCTCAGCTCCGGGCAAGCCGCTTTGAGGAACGGGACTTCCCATGATCTCCATAGAACGGGCCAAAGCTCGCATCGTCGCTGGATCATTTAGTTCGCCCGTACCATTCAAGCCCACTACCAGGCCGAGTCCACGTAGTACATTTTCTTCCTGCCCTTTCACCCGACAAATATTCCGAAGTACCGTTCGCCCAAGAGCTTCTTGGTTGGCACCAAACATCGATCCAACGATCAGCAATACGGTCAAACACGTTTTAGTTTTCATTATCAAGTTTCTCTTCAAGTTTCTCTTTTTGGACTTCCAGGATCTAACCCACGTATTGCATAACTTCACTAGAAAGGCTTAAATCGGCCATACCATCGGGCTAGCCAGCCACGTGCATATCCGTCTCGCACCTGACCAATTTCTTCTTTGTCGACAAAAAAGTCATAGATGGCTTCACTGCTGACAGTCCGGTTTGCCTGAATCGCTTCGCGTTGGACAACCCCAGTAAGCGAAATCCGCCATTGCTCTTCATTGCTCCGAATCGTCTGNTGTCCTTCGATAACCAGATCACCGTTAGGACGTATGTCGACGATTTTGGCAGCCATACGAAATGACAAAGAGTCTCTCAGTACTACGTCTGACTCTGCCCTACTTTGGCTGTTGAGAATCCCGGATATTGTAGGATCGCCATCTGATTGGGGAGCTGGCTTGATAGAACCACCTTCCAACTTGATCCAGTCCGCCAACACTGCAGTCAGGTTAGCCGTTTTGCGACTCTCAGCATCTCCCTCACTCAAAAACCGCGAATTAAAATCAACTACCACTGTAATGATGCTATTGACTTGTAGTTCTCGCGGACGAGCTTCGGGAGGAAGTTTNCGGTATAAAAAAGAACTGTTCTCCAGATTTAGTCCACGACTCTGCATCGATTGGTTTGGATTCAAAAATAAACTTCCGTCTTGTCCCAACAGCTTGCCTCGCGTGAGCATTAGAATGGCCAACAATAGTGTGCCTCTGACGGAAAAATTCAGAAACCATTTTTTCTGTTTCATCGTATACTCTCGGTTGCAGTAAAATCGAATCGCCATCTGGCTTGTCTTCCTNTTGACTTAAAACCACTAGCGTCTGGCAGAACGACGCTCAAGCGTTGCTAGTTCTTGAGCACTATGNCCAGTGGCTAGAACTTCAAGCTCGCGCCGACCTGAAACATGGGCCNTATAAAGTTCTTTTTTGTCGAGTGCTTGAACACGAATCAAATCGCCTTGAGCACCGTCCTGTTTGGCAATTGCAAAAGTTTTGACAGAGACACCTCCAGTACGAGCAAATACAGTGACCGTTTCACCTCGCAAAACTTGCAAGGGGGCACGCAATTGATTTTTTCGTAGAACGTATCCGACAGGCAACTGCCGTCGTGCTTCCATCCCCACGGCCTCGCTCAATGAGGACAAAGCATTACTCGGTAATGCGCCAGGATGTGCGCGTAATTCCACATCCGATTCACGTACTAATTCGCCTACTCCAATTTTGCGAAGCACCACAACTGCTTTTGAAATGGGTAGTTTTGCTTCTTCCTGTATCTTGGGCTGTACAATTTTTTCCTTTTGTTCCTTCTGCTTGATCGTTTTTTTTACAGCATCACCAATCTCAATAACNGTAGCACCTCCAAAGAATAAATCCTTGGTGTCGACTCCGCGTGAAGCGAGCAGATCCCGCAAGGCATTCCGCTGCATATATTGAACAGTGCCTGGTGCAGGTACTGGCAATAAGGGAGTGGTCATCAAATCGTGCATCCTCTCAGGGGTGGCAGCAGAAATATCTGCCATATCACCCAAGCGAATCATGCTTCCCTTGGGAATTACCTGGGCACGAAAAACGATTTCTGNAGCCCCCCCCTCAGAAATACTGCTGGCCAACAACAATAACATGAATAGCAATTTTTTTTTCATGGCGATAAGTATCAATCTGTCAATTCACTTCAAGAATCTGTTGTGAAGATTTATTAACCACGACGAAGGTTGGCAGCAACTTGCATGATTTGGTCACCGGCCTGAACCACCTGCGAATTCAATTCGAATGCACGTTGGGTAGTGATCAGATCGATCAACTCCTGAACGGGTTCGACGTTNGATGCTTCCAATGCGCCTTGAGAAATGACTCCAAATCCTGGATTNCCCGGATTGTCCAGGTTGGCTGTCCCTGAAGCAGCAGTCTCCTGGTACAAATTGTCACCTAGCTTTAGCAGGCCATCAGGATTGATGAATGTAGCAATCTGTATTTGGCCAGCCGTTTGCAATTGGGTTTGTCCTGTTGTGCGGTATTGCACTTGCCCATCCGCACTCACCACAACATCAATAGCATCTTCTGGAATATTGACAGGGGGGTTCAGTACCCAACCGGTATGTGCTGAGCCCAAGACTAGATCGCCTGTCGCATTCACTCCAAAATTGCCCGCACGCGAATAGAATTCGCCATTGGAGGTACTGACTGAGAAAAAACCATTCCCTTCAATGGCTAGATCCAGTGGGTTGTCCGTAGTTTGAATCGCACCTTGTGTATGATTGGTTTGTGTGCTCGAAACGCGTGCTCCCAGGCCTACTTCCACTCCCGTAGAAGTAAGATTGCCATCCGCATCGATAGAACCAGGCAATTTGTTTTGACGGTAAATCAAGTCTTCAAAATTTGCCCGGTCCTTCTTAAAGCCTGTTGTATTGATATTCGCCATATTATTGGCAATCACATCAAGCTTGGTTTCCAGGGCTTGCATTCCTGTTGCAGCAGTATAAAGAGTTTGAACGCTCATGAGTGATTCCTAGTAGCTAGGCTGAAGAGTATTTAACGAAACGGTCGAGTCCAAATCAGTGACCGAAAAACTTGTTCTTAACTAGATAAAACTCGACTGATTAATGAACTGACCATACTGTCTTGATTCTGGATAAGTTGCGTATTGGCCTCAAAGGCGCGAGAGGTTTCAATCATGGACAACATCTCACGAGTCGAATTGACGCCCGATTGTTCCAGGTAACCTTGACGAATATCGCGATCAACGGCTGGCACCTCAGTGGTGGGCCCCAGGGGTCGAAACATGTTGGTACCCACTTTGACCAGATCACCTAACGATTGTGGGAGTCGCAAGCCAACTGGCGTGTTTTCGCCACCTTGGCTAATCATGCCACCTGGGNCGAGAGTCCAATGCTGATTCGCCTCGAGACTGATAATACCGCCTGAGTCGTCAAGCACTGGAAAACCACCACTCTTCGTGACCAGTTGCCCGTTAATATCAATTTCAAAGTTGCCGGCCCGCGTCAGCATCTTTTCACCANCAGGACCCAAAACATTGAAAAAGCCTTCGCCATTGATTGCAAAATCAGTCAGAATCTTGGTATGACGCAAGGTACTATGTGAGAAGTCTGTCTCAACTTCTTGGAGCTTAACTCCACCACCCACATTGTTTTCTGATTTGTCTCCAGGTGAGGCACTCCCCTCCTGGATTGCTTCAGCAAAGCGTGTCTGGAAGACGGGTACATCCCGTTTGAATCCGGGCGTTTCCANATTGGCCAGATTATTGGCAATGAATTCAAGCCGTTGTGCTTGGACACCAGCTCCTTCGGCCGACAGATACATTCCGTAAGACATGAGTGCACGAATCTTGATTGCAGGTTGCCCCCCTGCGATCGACATTCTCTCAACGCATACCGCGTGCCTTTTTAAAGGCTCCCATNCGTCAGACCAGGATCCTCTAGAAAACTAGAGTGGAATTGCCCCCAAGTCGGTTGCTAGCGTCGATTGGCAACTTAGATGACGGCGGCGAAAAATGCCGGATAGCNTGATATCAGTGGCAATGACTGCCGCTAGCAGTATGAGGCTTTCGTTTATTGCCAGGATTTAATAGCCGGAAACATCCTATGCTAAAAACTTAGCGGGTGGCAGCTATAATCTCAGCGGCTCCCTGGTCAAGTAGTCGACTGGCTACTTCTTCGCCAATGACCTGTGCGTCGTCGGGGTTTCCTGTCGATGAAGCTTGCAGCACTTGAGTGCCTGCCAAATTTGCTACCAGCCCGTCGAGTAGAAGTGTGCCGTTTTCAACACGTCCCCAGGCACCCACGGGAGCGGAGCAGCCGCCGTGCAAGAGCGCTAGCATGGCCCGCTCGGCGGTAGTCGATAGGCGAGANTCCCAGTGATCCAGTGGGCCAAGGAGACTGCGTGCCACTTGNTTGGTCTCCAGACACTCAATCCCCAGGGCCCCTTGCCCTACCGCGGGTAACATTCTGGGAGGAGCCAGACGCTCGGTGATGCGATCGGCNCTGCCGAGCCTGTAAAGTCCAGCAACCGCCAGCAAGATCGCGTCGTATTCTCCCTCATCAAGCTTCCGTAAACGCGTGTCGACATTGCCACGAATACGGACCACCTCCAGGTCGGCTCGAAGACGTTTGAGCTGCGCTTGCCGACGCAAGCTGCCCGTACCGATTCGTGCTCCGGAAGANAATTTGTCCAGAGTAAGTCCCTGGTTGGTTATCAGAGCATCCGCTACATCCTCGCGCTCGGGGACAGCGGCAAGCATCACCCCCTCGACTGACTCCGTTGGCAAATCTTTGAGNCTATGCACGGCAACATCCACTCGTGTATCAAGCAACGCTGCCTGTATCTCTTTGGTAAAGACTCCCTGCTGTCCCATTGCGGCGATCGGACCACTTTGTTCGANATCGCCACTGGTTGTAATTTCCACAATTTCGACCGAGGCTCCACCTTGCCGTAGCTGCTGGGCTACCCAATTGGCTTGCCATTGGGCCAATTCACTGGCGCGCGTACCAATTCGAAGATGCATGACGGNCTACTCACTCGATGGAGATTTGAGTGGAGGCACGTTTCTGAGTCCGAGATCACGTTCTGCTTGGGCTTCAGCAATCTGTTGTGGCGGGACAACAACCCCACAACTCACAATAAACTGGAAAGCCTGGTCCATCGTAATATTGAGGTCCANTGTCTCGCTTTTTTTTACGGTAACTGTAAAGCCGGTAAAGGGCATCGGAGAAGTCGGCACCANTACTGAAAGTACAGGTTCGTTCGCCGCACAACGAATATCCAGCAAACTCTCGCCCGTTACCATGGCCAAAGTCCAAATACCTCGACGTGGATACTCAATCGCTACGACTTGTGTGTATTCAATTTCGCGTTCACTAAACAAGAAATCGGTTACTTGCTTGACTGACGAATAGACATTGCTCACCAAAGGAAGACGATTAATGACGCGTTCAAACTGCATCCAGAAGAAGCGGCCTACCCCTGCAGCCAAGAATTTNCCCAAGAGATACAAGACCAGGACAAATACACATAAAAAGATGGGAATGACAATATGTCGACGTAAGAAACGGCGCTCAACGTAAACATTTATGAGTTCGTCGGCAGTGGGTGGCACACGCCCTCCCAATTCATCCTGGACGAAAGCATAGTATTCGACGGGAACCGCAAACCCATCTTCGGTCTTTTGATAAAGTTGATCGTCGTCAGCTAANGATTTGGCTGAAACTATCTCACTTTGAAACTGAGAAATGAGTTGNCTGCGGGCAAAACCTTCAAATGGCACCAACAAGTAATTGGCAACTGTGTTGCTAACCCATACCAAAATGACAATGGTCAATAGGGGCGGCAACAATACGGCCAATCCACGTAGTACGGCACGTCGAAAAGGATCGAGTGTTCCAAGCTTCGTTTCGTGTTTTGCGTCAGGAAGTTCCATAGCAAACTATTCTGGGANTTCGAAGCAGAAGTTACAAGACTGGCTTTGAGCCTTGCGGTGTACGGCCGACCACGAACACGCTCACTCGGGGGGCCCCCTGTCGTTTCAGGACTTTAGCAGCTTCGCCGCAGGTAGCTCCAGTGGTCATGGTATCGTCCACGAGAAGGATATGAGGGGATCGCAGTTGGTAACCGTTTCGAATGCCGATCTGTCCCTGCATATTTCGCAATCTCCCTGCCTGAGATAAACCCCGTTGTGGACTGGCGTTACGGCTTTTTGTAAGCAATTGCAAACAGGGGGCTGAAGGGAATGATCGACTTAATATCTCTGCAATAGCTGCTGGAGGGTTGGTGCCCCGCACCAAGCGGCGAGACGTAGCCATCGGAATAGGGACAATAACGTCGAAAGCCAATGCTCTGAAGGATTTTTCCATGCGATCCAGAATCAATTTACTCAAAATGGCTGCCACCATTTCGCTACGATCTGTTTTCATACGAAGTATCAAATCTCGCAACAAGCCGTCATAACTGCCTAGAGCAAGCGTCCGGTCAAAAGCATGCCCGNTTGTTTCACAACGGATACATGTTTCTACTACACCTGGTATTTCAGGGACACGAGCGGCACAGCATCGGCATGTAGGCCAGTTGACCAGGGGTAATTTCTGATAGCATGTCGAGCAAAAACTATCGCACCCTGGTTGATGCTTCAAATCCATTGAGCAGGNTATACACTTTGGTGGAAAGAGAAGATCCCGTGCTCCATCTCCAATCCGTCGCATCCAGGTTGTTGTTTTCCTTATCGTTGGGGGGATCAGCATAATCGGCATTTCATTTGGGAACAGGGGTCTTAATGCTTTTCNAAAATCTTTGCCATAACTGGAAGTCCAACACAGACTTCACTTCGTAAGTCTTTGGAATCTTCAAGGTTTGGCTATCACTGAGTTGCACCCGTCCTCTCCGAAACGATCGATAGGTGCCAAAATTCTGCAGGGAATCTTTATTCCGAACNAAGCTTCGATGTAAATTTCGATGTGAAATCCAGCACACCTTTTTCATCCGCTTCTGTAGGCAGCCATAGTGCTTTGCCAATTCGGGATGCCCCTTGGCCACTTTATGCTCTGACTGGCAATATAGCCGATGACAGCAGTGCTACCAACTAGCCATTACTGACGCTGTTTCTGCCTCAGACCTGGCCCCACTTCCTTTCCCCTTAGCTGTGGTCCGCGTTCTAAGAAATGAGGCATTCGCATCAGGAAAAAGGCGACAATTCCTACGAATTCCACTTGAGTCCTCAGGACCTTCGTAGGAAGCATCTCTTGACGCTGGCAAACATTGTTCAGTACTCTCATGCACCCGTCGACGCTTGAATTCCGCTTGAATTCTTATTGAACCCGTTCATGAAAATTCTCGACCGCTACGTGTTGCGGCAGTTTGTCCAGGTCTTCACCATTTGCTTTTTAAGCTTAATGGGGTTGTATGTTGTCATCGATGCCTTCGGGCATTTGGACAGTTTCTCAAAACATGCTGAAACGAATGGCAATCTGGCAAGCGTGATCTTGGAGTACTATGCCTACCAATCTCTGAATTTTTTTGAACGTACGGGTGGAATACTGGCAATGCTCGCTGCCATGTTTACGGTAACCTGGCTTCAGAGACACCAAGAAATGACGGCCATGCTCGCCGCGGGTGTCTCCAAGTTCCGCATCGTAAAACCNCTATTCTTTGCAGCAATACTCGTCAGTATGCTGGGAGTGGCAAATCGCGAATTACTCATTCCGCAATTCCGAAACCATCTTAACCGCAGCACACAAGACCTGGCGGGAACAAACCCTCGCGCATTAAATGCACGGTACGACAACAACGACATCCTCATTGAAGGCGAGAAGATTATTGTGCACGAACAGAGGATTATCAAACCCNTGCTTATGCTACCCAACAAGCTCTCCAAGTATGGCAAACAACTGGCAGCAACAAATGCTTACTACCTGACAGAAGATCTCCAGCACCCCAGTGGTTATTTGCTTGATCAGGTCTCGAGCCCGACAAAGATCAATCAGCGTGAAACGCTTGTCCACCATGATCATCCAATCGTTTATTTCCCACGCGATACGGCTTGGCTTGAACCGGGGCAAGCATTTGTCGTCTCCAATTTGCCATTCAGTCGTCTGGCAAACGGTACTTCCTGGCATCGACTGGCATCGACACAGGAATTGGTTACCGAATTGAGCAACCCCAGCACCGACTTGGATACGAATGTACGCGTGGCAGTTCACTCCCGCCTGATGCGTCCTATCTCCGACGCAACTCTACTCATGTTGGGATTGCCCCTTATGTTCTCACGTCGACAACGCAATGTATTCTTGTCGATTGGCATTTGCCTGCTCGTGGCAGTTGCTTTTTCGCTCGTATCACTCGCCTGCCAATCTTTGGGAGGTTTGAATCTCCTGCGTCCCACTTTAGCAGCCTGGTTGCCTATACTGGTTTTCTTGCCTGTGGCAGTCGCAATTGGGCACACATTACGCACGTAAGAGAGTAAGAATGGAGACGTCCAGCTCACAGGTGAATCCGGGGCCTATCGCTCCCACTGAGACTATTCTCTGCNGGATTTTGTGACCCTGCTGATCTATTCAGCCTCTTGCCAATCCTGCTTGCGCCTGCGATGCTGGTGGGCTGTGTCACCTGAAACAATTGGAGCCCCCATGAAAGTTGCAACGCTAACGACAAACAAAGGCGACATTCGCCTAGAGTTATTTGACGATAAAACTCCTAAAACCGTAGCCAATTTCGAAAAACTGGCCAACGATGGTTTCTATGATGGACTCTCGTTCCATCGTGTGATCGATGATTTCATGATCCAGGGCGGATGTCCCGAAGGCACAGGAACCGGTGGCCCAGGCTATCAATTCGAAGACGAATTTCATCCCGATTTAAAGCATGATTCTCCAGGTGTGTTATCCATGGCAAATGCTGGCCCAAATACCAATGGCTCGCAATTCTTTATTACTCATGTCCCCACACCCTGGCTTGATGGCAAACACTCCGTTTTTGGCAAAGTCCTGGATGACGGACAAGAGGTGGTCAATGNAATCGTGCAAGGTGATACTCTTGAAAAGGTAGTGATCGCAGACGCGTGAGCTATCAAGAATCTGTTCCCAATACTAAAAACTCTCTCTCCTACCTNCGCCATTTCCAGGGGGAGATGCGTTTATGGGACAGGCTCATAACATATAGCCGAGAGCATAGAGCCGATGGCCTTAATCCATCTTTCTGACCTCAGTATCGGTTTTCGTGGTCCCCCCTTGCTTGATGGTGTTTCTTGTCAAATTGAAGCAAGAGGGCGGATTGGATTGCTCGGTCGCAACGGTTCCGGAAAAACGACCTTGATGCGTATTATCAGCGGAGAAGTCGAGCCTGACCNTGGTCAGTGCCTGGTTGCCCCGCAAACAAAGGTAGCGTTGTTGCCACAAGACGTTCCCGACCATTTGCAAGGCAAAACAGGTGACACGGTACGTCAAGGTTTGCAAATCGAACTCCATGACGAAGCACATACGTGGGAAGCCGACCAACGGGTACATAGCATCCTCTCACAAATGGAACTGGATGCGGAGTCCGATGTTCAAAGTCTCTCCTCCGGTATGAAACGACGTGTTTTATTGGCACAAACGCTGGTAGCTCAACCCGATATTCTCCTCCTTGACGAACCAACGAATCATCTGGACATTACAGCAATTCATTGGCTTGAAGACTTTTTACTTCGCTGGCCAGCAACTCTCCTCTTTGTTACACACGATCGGGCGTTTCTGCGCAATCTGGCGACGCGTATTCTGGAGATCGATCGCGGTCGGTTATTTGACTGGTCGTGCGATTACGATACCTTTCTCGCGCGCAAAGAAGCCGCATTGGCTGCTGAAGAAAAACAAAATGCTCTCTTCGACAAAAAATTAGCCCAGGAAGAGATTTGGATACGCCAAGGCATCAAAGCTCGTCGTACACGCAATGAAGGGCGTGTGCGGGCACTCAAAAAAATGCGTGAAGAACGCAGTGAACGACGCACCGCGATTGGCACTTCACAACTACAAATCCAGGAAGGTGGCCGTAGTGGAAGGCTGGTCGCTGAAGCCAAGGAAATAACATTTTCTTACGAAGGGTGCCCGATTGTACAGGATTTTTCGACATCCATCATGCGGGGTGACAAAATTGGGATAATTGGGCCCAACGGTGCTGGCAAAACAACCATACTCAAGTTACTCCTGGGTCAGATTGAACCTCAGACTGGGAGTATACGACTAGGCACAAACTTGGAAATTGCTTACTTCGACCAATTGAGAGCCCAACTCGATGACGAGCAGACTGTTCAAGAAAATATCAGCGACGGGTCGGANACTATTTCCATGGGGGACAAGCGCAAACACATTATCGGTTATCTCCAGGATTTTTTATTTACNCCCGAACGCGCAAGAACTCAGGTCAAATTCCTTTCGGGAGGCGAGCGCAATCGATTGCTCCTGGCCCGTCTTTTTGCCAAACCTGCAAATGTTATTGTACTTGATGAGCCCACCAATGACCTGGATACAGAAACTTTGGAAATGCTGGAAGAACGGCTTATTGAATTCGAGGGCACTCTCTTAATGGTCAGTCACGACAGAGCATTCCTCAACAATGTTGTCACCAGTACCATTGCATTTGAACCGACGGAAGTAAAAGAATATATCGGAGGGTACGACGATTGGATTCGGCAACGGTCCGATCCGACAGACCAACCCAATGCAAAGCAAAAAGATAAAAACACCCTAACAAAACCAAAGCAAGACAAGCCCTCTACTTCCAACAAGCGAAAACTTAGTTATAAAGACAAACGTGAATTAGAAATGCTGCCAGCGAAAATAGAGATGCTTGAAGCGGAGACTAGCAAGTTGCATCAGGCGATGGCAGTTCCCGAATACTATAAACGGCCGCCCGAGCAGATTGCCACCGAACAAAAACGACTCAAAGAAATCGAGCAACAATTATCAGACTCCTACCAACGCTGGGAAGAACTGGAAGAATCCGCTGACTGAGAGGGATAATTGTGCAAGCCAGGGATATTCTTGAACATACTTTTGGTTATGCTGATTTTCGTGGCCAACAAGAAGCAGTCATTCATCATGTCTTAAATGGCAAGCACGCCCTGGTCATCATGCCCACGGGCATGGGCAAGTCGCTCTGTTTTCAGGTGCCTGCCATTGCCAATCAAAAAGTCGAACCAACAGCACTCACCCTCGTCATCTCTCCACTTATTGCACTCATGAAAGATCAGGTGGAAACCCTGGTTGCCAAAGGTATCCATGCTGCCTTTATTAATTCATCACTATCGCGTGAAGAACGTGAAACGCGTTACAAAAATGTGGGTGCAGGAAAATACACATTACTTTATGTCACTCCCGAAAGATTTCGCAAACCAGAATTCCTGCAAGCGATCTGCAAGCGAAACATTCGTCTGCTTGCCATAGACGAAGCTCATTGTATCAGCGAATGGGGGCATGACTTTCGGCCAGACTACACCCGAATTGAAGAGTTTCGCCAACGGTTGGGTAATCCTGTCACAATTGCCCTCACTGCCACAGCAACTCCCGAAGTACAACAAGATATCATCCGGCAGGCAGGTCTCCGTCCTGAAGATGTTAAGATTTATCACGAGGGAATTAACCGCCCCAACCTTACACTCGATATCGAATCCGTATGGGGAAGTGACGAAAAAATAATCCCTATTCGTCAAGCAATCCAAAATGATCTTGGTGAAGGTAGCGGTATCGTTTATTTCACTTTAATCAAAGATCTAGTGGCTTTCAGTGATCGACTCCATGCCGAAGGCCTTGCCCACGTCTGTTACCATGGAGACTTAGAACGTCAACAACGTCGGGACATACAAACCCGATTCATGCAAGGCAGTTCTCCACTCGTATTGGCTACCAATGCATTCGGTATGGGAATTGACAAACCAGATATTCGCTTTGTTATTCATGCAGAAGTTCCGGGCTCCATGGAAGCTTACTACCAGGAAATTGGTCGAGCCGGACGCGATGGGCAACCCTCACGCTGCCTGCTACTCTATGACGAGCACGATCTGATCACGCAAATGAAATTCCTGGAATGGAGTAACCCAAGTGCAGAATTCTACGAACGAGTCTACGACTTACTTGAGCGCAAATCCGAAGAAGTTTCTGCCTTTGGAATCGAATGGATTGAAAAACAAATCTATTCCAAATCATCTCGTGACTTTCGCCTGGAAACTGTGCTGTTGATGCTTGACCGCTTTGGTGTCATCGACCGAGACGCACCGGGTGAGGAATTCAAAATTCTCGCACCTCTTCCGGTTAAACTATGCGATCAAAACCAACTCTCTGAAAAACTACAACGTGATCAACAAAAGCTCTACACGATGGTCCAGTACGTTAAGCATACGGGAGATCGTAAAGCCTTCATACATTCGTATTTCGGCTTAAGCTATGAAGAGTCGTAAGCCGTTGGTGAGTTGGTGTCTTGAGGGGTTTCGTGTTCCGCTCAGCTAAGGGATCACTCAAGAATAATTCCATTAGAAATATGTAGGCTAGCCTCCTGAAACCAGTTCCAACACAGCAATCTCAGGAGGGCAATTCCAGCGCAGGGGCATTTTACTCGAAACGCCTCGGGTGACGTGCAACACCGTATTTTCACGTCGAAATACACCACTTGCGTAGCGGATACCGTAGAGGCTGGGACAAGCTACCGGACCTAAGACGGGAAGACGAAATTGACCTCCATGCGTATGGCCAGCCATGGCCAGGTCGATGTCATGCTTGCAGGCCCAGCTAAATTGATCCGGTGTATGGAGCAATGCTATTTGCAAAGGCAATCGCTCTTCATCGCGAGGAAGTACCGGCAGGGGATCTTCTCCTTTGCTTCCCCAGGGCAACTCGTTGCCCACCAATGCCACAGGTGCACCATTCCACTGCGTTTCCAGCCAACCTCCATGTAGATACTGGAGACCTGCATCCATGAGCAACTGACAGGTCTGTCCACTATCGACGTAATAATCGTGATTGCCCAGTATGAAGTAGACACCCAGCTTCGAGCGTAATCTTGCCAACGAATCGGTAAGCCACGGCCAACATGTCTCATTTTCTAGAATATCTCCAGTAATGACCACTACATCAGGATCTAGATGGTTGACTTGATCTATTACAGTCACGTACCACTTTTTGTCGACCCGACCCGTCATGTGCAGATCGCTAATCTGAACAATACGGATACCAGAGTGTTTTTTATGCAAGCGACGAATCTTGAGTTGCTTGTAATCAACACATAGCTTGAGGAATTGATTGCCTGGTAGGTAGGACAAGCATCTCGGGTAGGTACCATGAAACATCTCCCGGCCCAGTCCAGTGACCTGTTTGGATGGGACCTGATGATTGGACAATAAGGTATCCGGTCGATTTCGATGGCGGGTTGCCCACCTGAGTAAAAGCAACTTGATCACGCCCCAACAAGCACAAAGATAAAAGTATGCTTTCAATGGAGATCTGGATAAATCTGAGTAGGCAATCGTGCCGAACCCTTCGACGTTCCAACGGATCAGAACCAGTACGGGTAAGCCAAGAAAACAGCACATACAAAACCGTGTTGCTTTATTAACGGAATCCTTTGACCAAGAACAGCCATGCAGCCGGTTTACGAAGGCGACCCAGATGTAACCATGCCCAAGGAGTGCTACCAAGATAACAAGAATCAAGATCAAGAGACTATCTACTCAGTTGTTCTCATTATCAGTAGAGATTTGGCCAATAGAAGTATTACCAGTCGAGGTATTACCATTAGAGATCTCGCCTGCTGAGACGATCTCTTCAACGACGCTCACCAATTGGTCGAGGCGAAATGGCTTGTAAAGTACATTGAGCAAACCTTCTCTGCGAGCCTTTACAATCGAGTGCCCAGGATCGTAGCCGAAACCGGTCATCAATACCATGGGGACATTCTCAATCACTTCTTTGAGTTTTAGCAACAATTCATAGCCATTCATGTCCGGAAGACGGATATCGGCAATGATCACATCATAAGATTCATTGGCCCCCAAATTGCGAACCAAAAAGCGGGCAGCATTGCCATCTTGAGCCGTTTCGACAATCGTGTGGTATCTTTCGAGAAGTGCATGAGCTGCAGAGCGAACTGCCTCATCGGCGTCAACAACCAGTATTCTTCTTCCGACTAGAAGTGGACGAGAATCGGTAACGTCTGCAATTGGAGTTGCTGTTACCGGAGCCATACTCTGACCCACTTTTTGGATAACTTGTTTGATATCACGCGTATTTCGCAGAATATTTTGTAGACGCTGCACAACTTCCGGCTCATGTCCAATATAGCGCTCCATGACATTCACAGCATCATTCAAAATATCGTCAACCGGCAAGGCAACCGCGCTGTGAATTGCTTCAACACTTGCCGCTGCTGTGCTGGCTTTTTCAGCTGCGAGCAACTCCAGCGTATTGAGAGCTACAGCAACATTACGAGCAAAGATCTCTAAAAACTGCAAGTCGCTTTCTGTAAACACATTAGCTTCGGGACTTTCGACATTCAGCGTCCCAATGACTTGCTCATGAAGCACCAGAGGCACCGTTAACGAGCTACGAGCGCCTTCTGAACCGTCTAGGTAAAGTGGATCTTCAGAAGTATGTTCGCAACGATAACTTTTACCCGTGGCAGCCACGAATCCTGTTACTCCGCAGCCTTCCGTCGCGCTATATAGCCTGCGCTGAGCGGCTTCAGAATGCATTCCCAGCGCCATGACGGGCATCAATTCACTAGTCTCCTGGTCGAGCATTCGAATCTCGATCACGTCAAGTTGCAATACATCTTGAGTGCATTGAAGAATGTTTGATTTGAGCAACTCGATCCGCTCTTCTACCGTCAGGCTCGCAACCTCATCGGTCGTCAGGTCCGCTAATTCTACACCTGCTTGATGAATGGCTGCCAGCTTTTGTTGCTGCAGCATTTCTGCACTAATATCGTGAACCGTGACCACTAGATTCTGTGGCACTTCTAAACCGACCTCTAAAATCGGTGCTGCATGGATTCGAAAATAGCGATTGTCTTCACAGCGCAGCATCGAAGCGCTTCGCTTTTTAGTGGACAAGGCTGTATGGAAGGGGCAGAAATCAGGCCCCATGATCTCTGGGCTACCCAAGATGTGATAAAAGTTGCGTCCCACAACACTCTTATGTCCGCTCCATTCGCTGAGCCTTCCATTGCCCCAAAGTATCTTATTCTCACTGTCGAGCAGTACGACCCCATCCGGCATGCCTTGCAGGATACGGTCATTGCGAAGTAATTCACCAACGTCGGCAGCCTGTGCAAAATGATCCGCATCGCAATACACGGCCGCGAAATCTTCACGTGCCAATTGTGCCAATGCGCGAACTGGCGATTGCACTTCTACGATGTCTACATCTTTGCCAAAGCGTTGACGTATGTCGACAAGCTGATCGTGCGTGCCCCCAAGGTAGAGAACCTTTGGCCGTGCGGATGAGGCATCACAGTCTGAAGAATCGCTTTGTGGCGACACAATGGGTTTTGACACCGCCGTAATTCCAAGTGTCTTCTATTAGTACGATGTCATCATTTAGCAGGCAACCGCATTAGCGGCACCCCCAGCCAAAACATCAGGTAAGTCTGCTAATAATAACACACACTCCAACCGCAGTATAAACTGGTAGAGGAAAGCCAACAAGTTAAGGCCCCCTACTCTTTTAAAATCGATTTCCGTAAAGATAGGCACCTGGTCAAGAGAGCTTACAGAAATATTGGTAGAAATTGGGGAAACTTGCGCCTCCTGCCATCATTTGCTGTACAACATAGGTTTTCGCTCACTTTCTTAAGGTCGAGTGATCCCCACACAGGCATTCCCCCCCCCCCCCCCTTTTTTAAGCCCACCTT
>PATG01000043.1 GCA_002713555.1 Planctomycetaceae bacterium | reverse complement strand
AAGCGGCATCCGCTGAGCCCCTGACTGACAAAAGCAAGTTTACGCAAATTGCCATTGAACAATCGGCAGGGGGTTTTTCAGGGACGACTATTTATGGCCCCCTGGATCGCATGGAAGAACTCGATAGCAGACGCAGTGGCACAAGAGGGAATCAGGCTCATCTAGATGCACAAACGCAATACGATGAATACCTGGCCAGACTCCCCAAGGAAGACATAGCCACTGTCGATTCGGACATGCGTTGACACCGTAAGCGCCACAGAGGGCATTCTCTCCGCGGACATGTGGAGAGTTCGGCAACATTGATAACTTTTAGATATCGTAGTACAAGCAGAATTCGTACGGATGAGGCCGGAGGGCCAAGGCGTCAACTTCATTTTGCTTTTTGTAGGATATCCAAGTATTGATCACATCCTGGGTAAAAACATCGCCTCGAAGCAAGAATTCATGGTCCGCAGCCAGCGCGTCGAGTGCTTCTCCCAGGGAGCCAGGAGTGGTCGGTACTTTGGACAATTCTTCAGGTTCTAAGTCGTAAATATCCTTGTCGAGAGGTTCACCCGGATGAATCTTATTTTGGATACCGTCGAGGGCTGCCATCATCAGTGCCGAAAAGGCCAGGTAAGGATTGGAACTCGGGTCGGGACAACGGAACTCAATTCGTTTTGATTTTGGGCTGGGGCTATACATTGGGATACGGCATGCGGCCGAGCGATTGCGCTGTGAGTAAGCAAGATTCACGGGCGCTTCGTAACCAGGTACCAGGCGTTTGTAGCTATTGGTTGTGGGATTGGTGAAAGCCAGTACTGCTGGGGCGTGCGCTAAGATGCCTCCGATGGCGTAAATCGCTTCATCACTCAGCCCAGCATAGCCGCCCCCTGCAAAAAGAGGTTGCTCACCCTTCCAAAGCGAAAGGTGGGTGTGCATGCCAGACCCGTTGTCACTAAAAATTGGTTTTGGCATGAAGGTTACTGTTTTGTTGTGCTGATGAGCAACATTTTTGACAATGTACTTGTACAAGCACATGTCGTCAGCCATCTGAACCAGATCGTTATATTTTAAGTCGATTTCTGATTGACCAGCCGTAGCAACTTCGTGATGTTGTGCTTCGACATCCAAGCCACAATCGATCATCATTTGCATCATTTCATTGCGAATATCCATCAGTTGATCCGCTGGTGGACATGGGAAGTAGCCCTCCTTATGTCGCAATTTGTGCCCTAAATTAGGACCTTCGCCTCGAGATCGGGTATCTGTTCCACGATTCCATTGGCCTTCGGCACTGTCGATGAAAAAGAAACCACTATTGGGAGATTGGTCAAAACGGATATCGTCAAAGATAAAGAATTCAGCTTCGGGGCCGATATAACAAGTGTCTGCGATGCCAGTGCTTTTGAGGTAGTTGACTGCTTTGCGGGCAACATTGCGTGGATCACGTGTGTAATCTTCGCGTGTGATTGGATCTTGGATATTGCATATAATGCAAATTGTAGGCAAGTCGGTAAACGGATCAATAAAAGCGGTGGAAGGTTGCGGTACGAGCAACATGTCGCTTTCGTTAATAGCCTGCCAACCTCGGATACTGGAACCATCGAATCCTAGGCCGTCTTCAAAGACTTCTTCATCAAGCTTGTCAACGGGGATCGTAAAGTGTTGCCAGAGGCCCGGAAAATCCATGAAGCGCAAATCAACGGCTTTTACACCTCGCTCACGGCAGAGCGCTAAAACATCTTGCGGCGACATAAGATTCTCCTTTAAAAATTATAGTGCAAAAAAAGGCGGGGACGAATGTTGATAGAGAGGGGTGAGATTTGTACGGACAAAGCCAAAAGATCCGCAGCTGAAATGATCCTCTTAATCTCGCATTTTTTGAACAAGTACTGACCGCAATGGGCATAGGCGGTTTATTTCCAAATATCAGCATTCCTCGGAGCCCGAGTGGAACCACCATAACAAAAAAACACCCCTCTCCGCCAGCAGGTGAAGAGGGGTGTTGTCGTTGTCTTCCGGCCGTTGTCTTCCAAATGACGCTTCGTTGCGAGTAAAATCTCGATTAGGAGCGTAAAGTTGTCAGAATCTCACCGACAACCTTGTAGGGATCTGCATTCGACGCAGGGCGGCGATCTTCCAGATATCCCTTCCAGCCGTCTTGAACTGTGCCGACAGGGATGCGGATGGAAGCTCCGCGATCGCTGACGCCATAGCTAAACGTATTAATTGCCTGGGTTTCGTGCAAACCAGTGAGACGTTGGTCGTTGTCCGAGCCGTAGGATGCGATATGTGCGTCGTGACGGGTGCGGAACTTTTCGCAAATGTTCTTAATCAATTCCTCTCCACCCTTTTCTCGGATATCGGTTGTGGAAAAGTTGGTGTGCATACCACTTCCGTTCCAATCTCCCTTGATCGGCTTGGGGTGAAGCTCAATCGTGACACCATATTTTTCGGCTGTACGATGCAGCAGATAACGGGACAACCAAAGGTCATCGCAAGCGTTTTTGGCACCTTTGCCAAATAACTGATATTCCCACTGACCTTTCATGACTTCAGCATTAATACCGGTGATTGCCAGGCCCGCTTCGAGGCATGTGTCCAGATGATCTTCGACGATGTCACGACCGACACAGTTGTCGAAACCAACCGAGCAATAATAAGGGCCTTGTGGTCCAGGATAACCATCGGCCGGAAAACCAAGAGGCTTGGTACCATTCATAATGGTGTATTCTTGCTCAAAGCCTAGCCACAGATCATTGTCGTCTTCAAAGGCACCTCTGCCATTGGAATTGTGTACCGAACCATCGGCGTTCAGCACTTCGCATAGTACTAGCGATGCATTGCTGCGCTGCGGATCGTCAATCAACTTGGCGGGCTTTAAAAGGCAGTCGGATGAGCTGCCCTCAGCTTGCTCGGTGCTACTGCCATCGAATGCCCAGCCGGGACAATCAGATGCACTAGCCGGTTCGCTATCGACAATTTTAGTTTTGCTGCGGAGGTTGGGCTCGGGGCTATAACCGTCCAACCAGATGTACTCTAACTTGTAACTCATCTCGGTAATCACTCCTGAAAAAGATTGAAAAATGTGTTTCGTTTTCGCGTATTGCGGTGGAAACGTGGCGGTAAATAATTGGCAGTGGTTATGTTACTGCAGAAACTTAGTTGTGATTCACATCAGGATTCCCAAACAGCAGGAGTCCTACAAGTAAGGAAATCGCCTCCAGGACGATCCCTCATAGTAAAAAGTTTTAACTGGATTTTCTAGGGTCCGTTTACTGCGGAACTCACCACAACATGCTTCAGGGATTGGACCTGAGGACTTTGTCAAATCTGAGATACAGGTTCTTGGCCAGTCGGCAGCTGTTGCTGTCGGTTATTTCCGCGNAATAACGACTTTCGCGGAAATGGCCTAAACCTCACATCAGGGTGCGAAATTCCTGCCCGCAAGCAAACGCGTGTCTGGATGTCTATTTTCTGGCCCCACTAAAGAGGGTCCNCCTTGCCAATAATCTGAGCCTCAAAAACCTTGAGATACTTCTAGGAGGTTCCCTGAAACGCAATCGGGATGCCAAATCCGGCTTGGAGGGCTAGATTTTTCGTAAGTAGCTTTTAGGTTAAGATTTACCTCATTTCCAGGATCAACCCAGGTAAAGGACGTTGGCCCCAAAATGCCCAGAGAGCATGCATTCGTTGCTGTTTGGCTAAGCACCTACAGCCAGGATAGGCAGTAATTATGTTAGAAAAACACCTTGCCATGGGCTGCCCCTTGGGNAGAGGGGCTCTTAAGATTGGAGACAGCCAAAAAGTACCGATTATCAGGCAAGCAAGTATCCTGGCATTGCGCCGAGGTAAGTCCGGCACTATCTGGGAACATTTTTTNACCCTTAGGAAAACATTACGCATCTAAACAATGAGCGATTTGCCGGCCTCAAAGCCTCTGAAAAAACTGAACTTTTTACCAACGGCCGCAACCTTCAAGTTGGCGGAACCGCTTGGCGTCGGCACAGTGGGTACCGTATTTCGTGCAGAGAGCCCGGATATTGCTCAGCCAGTAGCTGTTAAATTATTGCATCCGACCATTGCCCACGATCCCAGGATTGTTGATCGCTTCCAACGCGAAATCACCATCATGGAACGTCTTAACCACCCGCACATTGTGCAAAACTATGGTGGGGGNCTGATGGATGGCCAGTATTTCTATGCGATGCAGTTGCTAGAGCATGGGAATCTCAAAGAACATTTGCAGAAAACNGGTCCGTTGTCATGGCCGCAAGCTGCTGCTTATGCGGCACATATTTCTTCTGCTTTGCAACATGCGCATAACCATGGCATCATTCACCGCGATTTAAAGACAAGTAATTTGTTTTTTGACAACAAGGGCGCTTTGGTGCTCGGCGACTTTGGCATTGCCCGCGATTTGCAAGGTTCGGATGTCACAGGCGATGGCATAACGGTTGGTACTTACGCTTATATGTCGCCGGAGCAGATTTGCGCCGATCGAGAAATTTCGGGTAAGGCGGACCTCTATTCCCTAGGATGTGTGATCTACGAAATGCTTACGGGCAAACCGCCATTTATGGGAATTAATTTCGCACAGATTTGGGACCAGCACCTGCACAAAAAACCTCCCGGATTGCGTGAAGCTGGTGTGGACTGCCCGGAATGGTTCGAAAAATTGATCCTACAGCTGTTAGAAAAAGACCCCGAATTGCGACCGTTCAATGCGCGTACCGTGCAAGGTATCATCAAGGATCATCTGGAAGAAGAGTATGGCTCGGATTTCGCTCATCTAACTCAAAACCTACCGCCACTTGAAGATGTGAAAACATCCGACCAACCAGGTTGGGGGCGAATCGTTGTGGGAGTGCTATTAATCGCCGCACTCATTGTGCTGGCGATTTTCTGGGGGTGACGGACGGCTTTTTTCCCTGCTGCATTGATGAAGTATAAATCCAGAAGCCCCAATTCTGAATTCTTTGCTCACGCTTGACAACAGGGGTAGGCACGAATCTTTAGGGTTCCGCTTGAACGGCAGCAGACAGAGTGGTACCCGCAGTCCCCTGTTTCTGTGCTTCATAAAGCTTTAAATTTTCATAGCACGTTTGCTCGTCGATAAAGCCCATCTCAACCAGCAACTGACCAAGTGGGGGACNACTCTTGTCACGGGCAATCCGAATTCTATTAGATTGTTGTTGGGAGATAATACCCTCCTCACGCATGATGTCGAGGACATCCTTATGNTCCTCATTAGAAATGGTACATAGTTTCAAGGCACGATGATCATCCATCATACCTAATTCCACCAACAGCAACGGAATGAATTTGCGCCGTTTGCGCTGTTCATCGAGNGCTTTCAAAATCTGATGGGCTGAGAGAATATTTTCACGTACCAAGTATTCGCCAAAATGCATGACCTGTCCGTCATCCAGTGGTAATNTTCGTGATAGATAGTAGTACTCAGTAATCATTGATCGGTTATTTGTTGCCTTCTGGTTGTACATNGATTCAGTATAAAAGGGTCACCCTGGTTGCAGATCCTAGGTATTGGTTGCGATTATGCGGAGTGCGTAAAATTTCTGGTGATCCCAATATCTAGCCTATAGCTGGTCATTGGCATTACTGTCCAACTTNCTAGCAAGCCTTACTTCTGTAAGACTGTCTGGCTCATCATCTCACCAAGTCGGGCCAGGGCAGGACTGCAGTCCTCAGCTTGGAGGCAGATATGCAGGATGCTGGGCCCTGAGGTATCGGACCAGGCAGCCGTTAGTGCCCTATCGAAATCGTTCTCTGTTTTGATCAGGTAGCCGGTGCCTCCTCCCAGCACATCAGGTAATCGATGATATTGCCAGGAGTGAATACTATTAAACTCGTAGGTACCCGGGTGGAGCAGGCGCTCCGTTCCGTATCCACCATTGTTGAGGACGATGGCAATGACGGGCATGTTGTGCCGCACAAGAGTTGAAAGTTCCATCCCGGTCATTTGAAAAGCGCCATCNCCAACAATGGCCACGACCCGAGCATTCGGCTGAGCAACTTGGGCACCCAGGGCTGCTGGAATCGAAAAACCCATGGATGTGTAGTATGCCGGGCTTAAAAAATCCGTCCGACCATGCGTTGTTAATTCGGTGGAGGGAATGCTTTGTTGGACAGGCATGATTCTCAGACGTTTTTAGAATGCTTATTTAACTTTTCAGGTGTCTCTTGATGCGGAGATGAATGAAATCCCTTGTGTCTTTTCTGCCTTATGGTGGGAGGGGGGNTCACAAATCGGTTCATCGTCCAATCAGGTTGACGACCAGGGATGTGCCACCTGGCTGCTGAAAAATTTTTGGATAGCTTCGGTTTGGGGGGTAAGGACTCCATCTTCGGTAATTATTTTGGTTATTAATTTTGCTGGGGTGACATCAAAACCCGGGTTGTAGACACCGACACCTGGAGGTGNTGTGCTTGCGCCAAAACTATGTGTAATTTCCTGGGCTTCGCGCTGTTCGATGGGTATTTCATTACCTGTAGCCAACGCCAGATCAAACGTGCTGGTTGGGGCAGCAATATAAAAAGGAATATCAAAGTACTGAGCCAGGATTGCAATGCTTTGGGTGCCAATCTTGTTGGCCGTGTCACCGTTGGCAGCGATGCGGTCAGCCCCAGTGATAATGGCTTGCACTCGTCCTTCTTGCATTACTTGAGCTGCCATGGAATCGCAAATGAGCGTGCAGTCGATGTTGCGGCGTTGCAACTCCCAACTTGTAAGTCGTGCGCCTTGAAGTAGGGGTCGTGTTTCGTCGACCCAAACGTGGGGTTGCTTCTTGCGTCGGGCGAGTTCAAAAATNACCGAAAGCGCTGTCCCATCACCACCAGTAGCCAGAGCACCCGCATTGCAGTGTGTCAGCAAATCACTGCCTGGAGCCAATCCTGAGAGCAAATCCGCTCCTTGTGTGCCAATATCTGCACACATCTGGCGGTCTTCCTGGTGGATTTTTTTTGCTTCGGACAGCAGGGCCTCGCGTAGCTGGTCGGGGGTGACTTCTTCGGCAACTTTCTGCATGCGGTCGAGGGCCCAAAAGAGATTTACGGCCGTGGGACGGCTCGTCCGCAAAGAATCACAAATTTGTTGAAGTGGTAGACCTTCTGCCAGGCCGACGCAGACTCCGTATGCCGCAGCGCAACCAATGGCAGGGGCTCCACGTACTGCCAATGTACGGATAGCCTTCCAGACCTCTGCGACCGTATGGCAGTGTCGTTCGACGACATCTGCGGGCAAACGAGTTTGGTCGATGAGCACCAAATGTCCATCGTGTTCACCGTGCCAGCGTAAGGTCGGCAGGGGTTGGTTCATGGTTCAAACGGATTGCTATAAGGGAGATTAAAGGTTTCGGCAACCGCACGGTTCGTCACATTGCCGGCATGCATATTGATTGCCCGGGCCAGGGGAGGCAAATCATTTGCCGCCCCATCAAGACCTCGCGTTGCAATTTCCAGAACCCAAGGCAAGGTCACGTTNCAAAGGGCGTAGGTGCTAGTACGCCCCACAGCTCCCGGCATGTTGGTCACGCAGTAGTGCACAACATTGTGGACGACAAAAGTAGGCTCGCTATGCGATGTCGGCTTGCTGGTGGCGATGCAGCCGCCCTGGTCGATGGCTACGTCAATGATCACGCTGCCAGGTTTCATCGCTTTGAGGTCTTCCTCATCGATTAATCGCGGAGATTTTGCGCCAGGAATAAGCACTGCGCCTATGACCAGGTCTGCCCGGCTGAGCTGGTCACGAATGGTGTGGCGGTCACTGAATAACACATCAACATTGGGTGGCATGACATCTGCCAGATAGCGAAGTCGTTCCATGTTGATGTCGAGAATACTTACGTTGGCATTAAACCCGGCAGCGATTTTAGCAGCATTGGCTCCCACAACACCCCCACCTAAAATTGTGATACTGGCGGGCGCTACACCGGGGACTCCCCCCAGCAGTATTCCTCGACCCATCTGCGGACGTTCCAGGTACTTGGCTCCTTCTTGCACGCTCATGCGCCCGGCAACTTCGCTCATGGGAGTTAGCAGTGGTAGACGCCCTTGATCATCAGACAAGGTTTCATAGGCCACTGCCGTACAGCCCGTAGCAAGTATCGATTCGGTAAGATTACGATTGGCTGCAAAATGGAAGTACGTAAACACGATTTGATCTGGGCGGATCATTTTCCATTCGCCCGCTTGTGGCTCTTTGACTTTGACGATCATGTCAGCACGTGCATGGATTGCTTCGGGACCTGCGACCATTTCAGCACCATGCTTCAGGTATTCGTGATCGGCCAACCCAGATCCCAGTCCGGCCCCAGACTCAACGAGCACCTGGTGTCCACGACGTGTGAGTTCTTCTACGCCAACGGGCAACATGGCAACACGATATTCATCCAATTTGATTTCACAAGGGATGCCGATGATCATGAATAGGATCCTCTGTTGATTTTCGTATTGGTGACAAGCGACACGCAGGTTTCGAATTCAAGGGCTGGNCATTTAATTGATGCAAGAGAGTTTATGTCGAAAAGTATGGGTGCGACAATTCTTTGGCGAACATGGGCTGTGGGCAAACCATGTCCAAATCTTACGCAGCGTAGCATAGAGGACATGGATNTCCCTGGGAATCATTGTCTGTTGGTGGGCTGGGCAACTTTTTTGATAGGTAGAGCTCTCCTGGACGCCGCTCGAATTTGCCAAGAGTTTGTGGCGGAGATTTGTCTGTTGAAATCCTTCACTCCNATCAGGGCCCACCGATTCTGGAATGAAATTCAGGAACTTACGGCAGGAAGGCTTGGATTAATCAGACCTTGGTCGCTATCATCGACTCATGCAAAATNAATCCAAGCAGACATGGTTGCCGGTTGTGCTGATTGCGGGCGCTTTGGCTATCTGGGGAGGCTTGTTGGCGCTGGGGGCCTTTTGGGCACCTATCGATGAGGCAGCAAGTAGTGATCACCGCAAGCTGCTGGTGGTAGCAGCCACTACAGGGTTGTTTTTATTGCTCTGGGGACTTGTGCTCAGGATTCATGCCGCAAAAGTCAAGCGGAAGACACAACACCAGGACAGGAAGCAGGTGTCCCAGGACACGTGAATCCCGGGAATTGGCCCATTTTGCCATAGGGAGCNAGGATTCATTTCGCCAGGAGACCCATTTCGCCAGGAGAATGGGCAAGAAGAGTTGGAAGAAGCGGATCAGCCCCGACTCACAGGCTCCGATTCAAGACTTCCACCCTTGTCTGACGGTCTTGGGAGCGGTAAATTGGTGGGTTCTCCGTGGGTGGCCGGGAAGCTCCGGTAGTGGGTCTTTTTAGGAGGCGTATGTCTGCGTGGGGAAATTATTAATAGAGACGTATACTGGGATATCAACAGGGGAAATCAACTGATGAAAACGTACATGGCCAAGAAGGGCGAATTGGAGCAGAAATGGCTGCTCGTAGACGCCTCCGATAAGATCGTTGGCCGCTTGGCAAGTGAGATTGCCGTTATTCTGATGGGCAAGCATCGCCCCACCTACACGCCTCATGTCGACACGGGCGACTACGTCGTTGTCGTCAATTGTGAGAAGATNAAGTTCACTGGCAAAAAGTGGGAGCAAAAGACGTATGCCTGGTACACGGGTTATCCNCGTCAACGCACCATCACTGCTGAAGCACGTTTAGAAAAGAAACCCGAAATGATTTTGAGCGAAGCAGTCCGCCGCATGCTGCCCAAGAGCAAGCTTGGTCGGGCCATGCTGTCGAAGCTAAAAATTTATGAGGGTTCGGAACACCCCCATACAGCACAACAACCCGAGCCGACCGATTTAGCGATCAAAGCTTAATCGAGTCCGATTAAAATACCCTTGTAAAAATCATTGGCAAAAAACTAGGCTAAAATCATAGGAAGTTCACACATGGCAACAGCTGCCGTAGAAGAAGCCCTGGGAACGGGTCGTCGTAAGAGTTCAGTGGCGCGTGTACGGGTGCGTGCTGGCAGTGGTAAGATTACCATCAATAAGCGCGAGCTGGATGAATACTTCAATGTCCAGCAGGATCGCAATACCGTATTAGCTCCCATCGAACATTGCGAAGTTCGTGACTCGGTTGATATTATCATTCGTGTGCATGGTGGAGGTACGACGGGCCAGGCAGGTGCTTGCATGCAGGGTATTGCCAGGGCGCTCCTGAAGCATGACAGCGACCTCACAGAAAAACTTCGCGAAAAACACTTCCTGACGCGTGATTCGCGTATGAAAGAACGTAAGAAGCCAGGTCTGCATGGTGCACGTCGTGGCACTCAGTTTTCCAAACGCTAACGCGGATAAGAAATTCCAACCAATTACAAAGCCGTGCTCAGTTCGTGAGCGCGGCTTTTTTCGTGCTATTTACGACACACTCAAAATGGACCCTAATATTGAAAAGTCAGTCCTATCGAACGCCCCATCAAATGGAACGATGGTGGCGATGTCGTTGAGGAACTGTCTGCGTAAACATCAAACATTGAAAAGAAAGTGACAGACGTCACTGTCTTGCATGACATAGTCTTTGCCTTCCACCCGCATCTTGCCTGCGTCTCGGATTGCTTTTTCACTCGAGAATTCTTGCAGGTCTGCCACGCTGTATGTTTCGCAACGAATAAAACCGCGCTCAAAATCGGTATGGATCACACCCGCAGCTTGGGGGGCCGTGGCACCTGTGGGTACGGTCCAGGCACGCACTTCTTTTTCGCCAGCGGTAAAAAAGCTTTGCAGGCCGAGCAAACGATAGGCTTCACGCGCCAATACGGCCAAAGCGGGTTCTGGCAAGCCAAGGCTTTCCAGCATTTCGTTTCTTTCGTCTCCGTCCAGCTCGGCCAATTCGGCTTCTAAGCTGGCACAGACAGGTACCACAGCACTTCTTTCGGCAGCGGCTCTCTCGCGAAGTTGTTGCACGTACTCATTTTCACCGGATAAATCGTGTTCGTTAACATTTGCTACATAGAGCACAGGCTTAGCAGTCAAGAACTGTAGTTGGGCCAGCTCTCTGGATTGAATAGGGTCTTCCAATTCCAATTGACGGATTGGCTTACCTGCGGCCAACAGAGATTGGCACTTGGCCAGAATTTCTAAGCGCTGCTTGGCCTCCTTGTCGCCGGAGCGTACGATACGTTGGGCTTTGTCGGTCATGGATTCAACCGATTGTAAGTCAGCAAGCATCAGTTCCGTATCGATCGTGTCGACATCACGTAGCGGATCCACGGCTCCATCCACATGGGTCACATCGGGGTCGTCAAAGGATCGCACCACATGAAGAATTGCGTCTACCGAGCGAATATGGGATAAGAACTTATTGCCCAGCCCTTCTCCTTCAGACGCACCGCGCACGATACCCGCGATATCGACTAATTGGAGTACGGCAGGTATGACTTTTTGGGTAGGGATGAAATTCTGAATAATATCGAGCCGCGGATCGGGTACTGGCACGGCCCCCACATTTGGCTCAATGGTGCAAAATGGGTAGTTTTCATTGGCAATCCCCGCAGAGGTCAGTGCGTTGAAAAGGGTTGATTTTCCCACATTTGGCAACCCGACAATTCCAGCTTCCATGGATAGGGTTCTTTCGTCAAAAACGTGATGGCAAGGGGGGCGGGGGAGGGGGGCAGAGCCCCGGATTTTAGCCCACCTGACCCATGTTGAACAAGCGCTAGATTCGGGTTCAAGGCGGCCTTCCCGCACAGATTTTGCCGAGTTGGGTGGCATTGCGTGGAGCCGTGTCGTCAAATCTCACGTGGTCAGATTGGCGGCTAGCGGTAATAATACAGTATCTGGAGTAAGGGATTCGCCAGAGGTCCGTTCTAAGCCTCCCCGAATAGGATGACGTTGAGCGACATTACTCGATCCAGGAATTAGAAGCGAATCGTGCGAGAAAATGGAGATCACATGACAAGTAGCCATCGGATTTTTTGGACAATCGTTGTGTTTGCAGGTTGCGTCATAATGATGGGCCAAGGCAACTGTGGTTATGCGCAGGAAGAACAAGCTGCGACGGAGTCTGCTTCCTCGCAAGAGGGTGTCAACATTTTAGATGAAGCGTTGCGCGCCAGAATCGAGGTGAACGATCTGCGTGATCTTAATCGAGTGATCGTGCTGGTGGAATCGGCTCTCGACAAGGGTTTGGTCGATTCGGATGAGATGTTTGCAGAGAATATGCTCTGTGACACATTGATGGAACGCGCAACCAAGCTGATGCAAGTACTCAATACCCAGCCGTTGCAGCCAAATCAGTCGCAGCAAATCCGAAAACTGGTGACTTCTGATTTACGACGTGTTTTGTCGTACGATGATTCTCCCGCAGAAGCCAGTCTCATGTTAGGGCGTTTGCTGGCTTTACCTGAAGGCGATCCTTATGAGGCTCGGCGCATTCTCAATAACTATTTAAAGCACGAGGATCTGCCAGTCGAGCAACAAGCCGAAGCCTTGATGATTCGAGGGAGATTGGCCAAAGACCCCGTAAAATCCTTGGCTGATTTTGAAGAGGCGATCCGACTAGTTCCTGAGAACGAAAACTTTAAACTTGCTCGCGCTTTATTGCTTCGAGCACAAAAAAAGTTGGAGGAATCACTAGATGCGGTCAACCAAATCCTGGAAAGCAATCCGGATGCGGCCAATGCTTTGATACTCCAAGGAGAAATCTATCGCCTTCTGCAGCGTCCGGAGGACGCACTCGCTAGTTTTGACTCTGCTACGGAATTGGTGCCACAAGCGCCCGGACCCTATCAAAATCGAGGAGAAATTTATCGCTCCCAGGGAAAATATGACAAAGCTGTCGAACAGTTTAGTAAAGTCTTGGAGTTTAAACCGGGTGTGCTGCTGACTTTAGTCCATCGTGCAGAGGCCTATCTCAATGACCAAAAGCCAGAATTGGCTTTGGCAGACAGCGAATTGGTCCTGGAGAAACAATCGTTGATAGCCGCACATCGCATTCGGGCGGCAGCTCTTTCGAAGCTGGATCGTTTGGACGAAGCCATTGTCGAGATGGAAAAACTGGCTGCAGCCATTCCCCAGGAACCGGAGTTGCGGATGCAACTTGCCTTGTACTACCAGGTGGATGAACAACCCGAGAAGGCCTTGAATGCTTATAGCGAAGTCTTGGAAATTGACGAAAAAAATGTAGCAGCTCTGCAAAGTCGAGGGGATTCTTATTTAAACGTTGGCAAGCATGCCGAGGCAATTGCCGACTTCGAAAAGGCTCTCGTTTTGCGACAAGAAGATTCCAGTCTGCTCAATAACCTGGCTTGGGTTCTGGCCACCTCGCCCGACGATCCTGTGCGCGACGGACTACGAGCAATCGAGTTGGCTACCAAAGCATGTCAACTGACGGAGTACAAGAAATCCCATATTCTTAGTACCTTGGCTGCTGCCTACGCCGAGGCGGGGGATTTTAAATCTGCGATTGAGTGGTCGCAGAAGTCGGTCGACATGAACGATCCAATGCATCGCGAGCAATTAATGAAGGAGCTTGAAAGTTACCGCAACGGCAAGCCATGGCGGGAGCGGCAAACNATGGNTGATGAAAAACCAGATTCCAAAGAACCGCTTATCGAATCTCCTCAAGCTCCACCACATGGCAATGTTCAACGCCAAATAGAACAAGGATACAATATCGATCCTNCCGAAGGCGCTGAAACAGACTCCGTCACGGAATGATGACTTGATGCTACGCATGGNCCTGCATTGGCAAATCCTCTGTACCATGTTGTTGGGTGCTGCGCTGGGGTTGACGCTTAACGCGGTGGGCAGCCGTCAACCTGAGGGACAAAGTACGGAGCATCCAGGCGGGGCTGTTCAACGAGTTGGAATGAGTCGGGCTGTCCAGGTAACAGCCGGCACCCTGTGGTCTCTTGATACGCCTGAACGCATCCTGATCCAATTTGAGCCACAAGGTGATTCGCCTCGTCGCATTGTGGTTGGCGATCATCGTTTGATTGAACAATTGTTAAACGATGAAGGCGAACCCTGGCCAGGGGATGCAGGGCCTGATGTCCGCCGAGAGGTCGTGCCCACACTCAAACAACTTGAGGCCGCCGACCTCCAGGCATACGCTTTGTTCCAAGCACATGGTCGGTCTTGGGCTCGATGTCTGGGNGATTGGTCGAAGTTGCTAGGCGATCTTTTTCTGCGACTTCTCAAGATGATCTCCATACCGCTGATTATTACGTCGCTCCTTTCGGGTGTTACGGGGCTGGGACATGCCAATCGTCTGGGCAAGATGTTTGGTCGTACAATTTTGTATTACCTGGTAACGAGTCTGCTGGCCATCACCNTCGGGCTGATACTGGTTAACATCATTAATCCGGGCCTTGGAGGAGGTGTGGAGGAAATTGCTCAAGCCAACGCAGNCGGGAAGGGGCTGGCAGTCGTTCTGTTTGAGCAATTGCAGAACATGATTCCTCCAAATCCATTTGGGGCAGTTGCTGGAGGCAACTTCCTCTCGATCATTGCCTTCAGTCTCATGTTTGGTATCTGCNCAATTTTGGTGGGCGGTGTCGCGGCACAACGCATACATGAATTGGTCGATGCCACTTTTCAGGTGATGATGAAGTTGACGTTATTGATCATTCGACTGGCACCGGTGGGTGTGTTTTTCCTGATGCTTTCGGTCACAGCTACGCAGGGGGCTGGCATTTTTCGAACGCTCGGTTGGTACATGCTTACCGTGACATGTGCGCTGGCCGTACATGCATTGATTGTACTACCTGGGATACTGCACTTTGTGGCCAAACGCAATCCGCTGGAGTATGCCCAGGCCATGAGTCCAGCACTACTCACGGCTTTTAGTTCTGCCTCAAGTAATGGAACTTTGCCGTTGACCCTCACCAGTGTCGAAAAGCGAGCTGGAATCAGTAACCGGGTCGGTTCGTTTGTGCTCCCTCTTGGTGCCACGGTCAACATGGATGGTACGGCCCTCTACGAGGTTGTGGCCGTTTTATTTATTGCACAGTTGACCGGGCATGATTTGGCATTATCGCAACAAGTTGTGGTAGCGATTACGGCACTTCTGGCCAGCATTGGTGCTGCCGGAATCCCTCACGCGGGGTTGGTGATGATGGTGATCATTCTGCAGGCAGTCGGTCTTCCCACCGAAAGTCAAGGGCTTATTATTGCCGTCGATCGTGTGCTCGATATGGGGCGTACAGCCGTGAATGTTTGGAGCGATTCGTGTGGTTGCGCCGTGGTAAGTCGTTTGGAGACGCAGGAAGCAGAGTCTCCCAAGGCATACGTTTCGCGAGAGGGCGATTTGAATATTTAGGCCTGTTGCGATTTGGCAGAAAAACGATGCCTTGACGGGCGATTCGAGCCGAGTAGACTCGATGTATTATTGGGCCCGTGGCGGAATTGGCAGACGCGCATGCTTGAGGGGCATGTGCCCGCAAGGGCGTGCTGGTTCGACTCCAGTCGGGCCCATTTGTTTGGTCATAGCGACTTTCCGTTGGAAAGATCGCTATGACGAAAGGTGGGGTGTTTGGTCATAGCTGCTTTCTGTTGGAAAGATTGCTGTGACGTTAGGGCGAGGCGGTCTTGAGACTGAGGCTGTCTTGAGACTGAGGCTCGTGAGCGATAGTTGTCGTTTGTCGGGCTTTTCATTTTTCTTTGGCTCGCTTGAATGGCGAGCGATGTAGACAATCTGTGCTTGGTGTCTACAATTCCAACATTGAGTAGTAAACCAAGGCTGGCCCCTTTTGCTCGCTACCCGCTACAATCCTGAACGTCCTAGACAATCCTGAACGTCCTGGGGAATCTGTGAGCTGATAGTGCCAAAACGACTCGCGCTGTAGGAGCGGATAACGATGCTGAACCAAGTGATGCAAGACGCCATAAACGAACAGTTCAATAATGAACTGTTCGCATCGTATAGTTATTTGGCGATGTCAGCATGGTGTGAGCACAAACAGTTTACTGGGTGCGCCCATTGGCTGCGTTTGCAGAGTGATGAAGAACGGGTGCATGCCATGAAGTTGCATGACTTTTTGATTGCACGCAATTGTCGGGTGACGTTCCGAGAGATTGCCAAGCCCGATAACGATTTTGAATCAATTGTTGCCGTGTTTGAAAAAGCTCTCGCACAGGAGCAGGTTGTGACGGGACAAATTGATTTACTTTACGAACTTGCTTTCAAAGAAAAAGCGTTTGCCGCTTTGGTCGAGCTGGAGTGGTTTATCACGGAGCAAGTAGAAGAAGAAAAAGCCGCGCGCGAAATTGTTCACAAATTCCATATGGTAAAAGACGACCCCGCTTCGCTCTTGGATCTCGATCGTGAGCTTAGTGCGCGCGTTTCCGAAGAGGGGGAAGCGTAAAACCGGGTTAACTCAAGTTTGTGGAATAGAGTTGCTGCCAAGGTGAGGTGATCGAGGCCACCGCACTCCCCGAGTCATATTCGTAGGCTCCCCATTCCAGAAAGAGAAACAGGATCGTGATCAAAAGCGCAATCAGAGACACGATCAGCATCATGGTATAAACGGTTAACTGCGGCTTTTTGGTGATGACGCTCGGTACGTTAACCGACTCTAAGTTTGGTTGCGACATTGTCGTTCTCCTGAATCTGTCCCTGTTGAAACTTGCGAAGGACGCGACCGACAGCCCGATCCGGTTCAGTCTTCATGATCTCAGCGCGCCCCAGGTAGTTGGGTCCGCGAAAGATTTCAATCGTATGCCCTGGCTTCAAGCCGTCGTCGGCTCCGATGGTGACTTCAATGAGTTGGGCACCGGCCGTACGGTGCATCGCACTGACCACCCCACGTACCGTGGGCACGACTTCATCGGGCGATGTATTGGGGTCGATCCCCTTGGATCGAAGCAAGCTCGTTTGTTCTCCGACTTCCTGCGCTAATTGGATATTACGTTCGGTGAGTAAGGTCAACTTGCCCTGGGCCTGATGCAATTCGTCGGTGGCTTTGAGGGCAGCTACGAAGGCTTCGTCGCGTGCTTGTTGATTTATGCGTATGTCTTCGCGGAGCTTCTCGACTTCTTCGGTCAGTTTTTCATTGGTTGCTTGAGTCGATGCCAGAGCCGCCGTATTGGAGCGTTCTTTTTGTTTCAGTTGATCTAGGGCCAACTGTGTGGAGTCTCTTTGGGAGAGAAGCAGGTCCCGAGCCGTTTCAAGTTTACGAACTTCTTGAATCGCTGCTTCGACTTCGGCTTCCAACTGGCTTTCGAGACTGTCTTTTTTGCTTTGCAGTTGCTCGTTTAGATTTCGTGCTTCGTTGAGTTTGGTCTGCAATCCGCTTGCTACTGCTTTCCAGTTTTTGTGTGTTGAGTAGACCGTCATCGAAATCGACATCAGTACGATTGAGACGACTAAAATAACCCAGGTTATGATCTTAGCGAGCAAATTCATCGAATCAGATCCTCATTGAAGCAAGGCACAGTTCGCATCCAGTGACTCCCAATCGGGCAATGTTTGGGCTTGCCACCAGATTGACCACGTCCAGCAATGTTCCGTGACGAAGAGCATCCGAGCTCGGCCATGTCATGGCAAGATTCTTGGGGCATCAAGAGAGTCCGGGTGGACTGCTACCCGACGTCGTAAAATGCCCCAAAGTACTGCCATGACAAGAGATAATTCCTACAGTCGCAGTATAATCAGGCTGGGAAACAAGTGTCAAACTTATGACTAGGCAATTTGGGTGGCTTGCGGATTTATGGATCGGTCCTACCTGTTGTACCGTCTGCAGGTGTCATCCGTTCGGAAAACATCCACATCCTGAGCCACAGGAGCCAGCAGGAGGGGCTTTAGGGGCGGAGGAGGACGAAGGAGAGGTTGAATGTGCGGCGGCCAAACTGAGCAGCTTGGTGAGACGACTGCTGCCACAGGACTCGCACACTGCTTGCTGATCGCCTTGCAGGAGTAATTCTTGGGTCAGTTCACAATTTTGACAGACATATTCGTAGAGA
>PATG01000006.1 GCA_002713555.1 Planctomycetaceae bacterium | reverse complement strand
CAATATGTCAAAGCCGCAAATGGTCTTGCAATGGTTGCCGTTGATTTGGGCAAAGCCGATATCGCCATCGATGCATTCCGTTCACTCCTTCAGATTGAACCCACACATGCAAGCGGTATGATTTTTGCAGAACTACTTATCGATTTAGCAGAAGGCGAAGGTCGAGCGATTGAGTTTGACATGAACCTCCCCACTACGTTACCGGCAGGACCTGAAATGGCGGCTGAAGCCCTACAATATTTGACCACTGAATTAGGTCCCCTTAAGGCTCGAGCCCTCAGTATGGCAGGTGAACACGCTGAATCCGTAACGATTTGGAAACAACTGTTGGAACAAGACAAGTCCGACACCAGTCTTTGGCTTGGTTTAGCACGATCACTCAGTGCTGCTGGAAGTGAGGAGAAGGCAGCCGTTTGTAGGCAAAAAGCGCGGGATTTAGGTGCCGAGGTTTCTGAGCCGGAACCAGCCATTGTTGGGGACGTCACGATAGAAGTAACAAACTCAGAAATGATTGATACACCAGAATCCACCTTGCTCGAAAATCAAGAAGATCCCTGGGAGGATTCATCCGATTCAATCGAATCCGTTGACGAACCCGAACCCGAACCTGAGCCCCAAATCACCACTCAGGAGATTATTGCTCACGAAGCGGTGTTGGACACAGTCGAAGCACCTGAAACCGTGATTGTCGAATCACATCCAGAAGTCGATTTGGCAGCAGCAGCTCTAGAGGCACAGTCTCAAATCATGACCGAACATACAGTACTCCCCGATTCCTCTAGTATTGCGAATCAGGATATTGAATGGTACAATAAGGGAAATGAATTATTGAACAAGGATCGTTACAGTGAAGCACTCTCATGTTTTGATCGGGCCCTGCCTTCATTCAAGGACGACAAGGCGATGGCCATCAAGATCCTAAACGGCCGAGGCAATTGTTTCTATTATCTCAATCAATACAAAGATGCGATTGAAAATTATTTCAAAGCATTCGGAATCGATAAGAGTTTGACAACTGGTAAGGCATTGTACAATATGGGTACAGCCTATGCCGAATTAGAATCCTATGACAATGCAATTCATTGTTTCAATCAGTCCATCGGTAAGGATGTGGGTGAGCCACTTGATGGCCAAAACAAGAAGCGCGCAAAGGAACAAATTCGGCTTTGCAAGAAATTGTTGAAAGAGCAAAAACGCAATACTTGAAGCATATTTTCAATTTTATCTGCGTTTTACGGAATAGATGGGTTTATTTCACTACAAATGTATGAAGTTCCATGACGAATCATGGAGGACGCGAAGTAATTGTTCGCCTCGGCGGTAAGGACTTGAACAAAGATGGACGAATCATCAATTTAGTCGTAGTAGGATCGAGTCGATTTTATGACTATTCTGTTATCGAAGAAGCATTAGACGAATGGGTAAATTCTGAGGCCAATCCAGACCTCATTATCACTGGTGGCGCAAGTGGTGTCGATTATCTCGCAGAAAGATGGGCTGACAACCACAGTGTGCCATTTGCGGTATTTTCCGAAGCTTGGAATGCACCACGAACGGGTCTTGAAGACCAGGGTCGAAAAGAAGCCCCGAATTCACTAACTCACGAACTTCTTACAGTAGCAACACATATTGTTGCATTCCCATCTCCTACGAGTAAATGGACGGAAATCGTGATTCAAATGGCTGAAGAACAAGGTATCCCATGTGTTGTGGTGAGGGTCGATTAAGGCTCTTGATGATAATTTATTCCGACAGACCCTTGAATCGAGTCTCATACGCACGAGTGATGGAGGAACGCATCGCCGCCCAGCGGATGGCGTCTCAGGGCACCGTTCCGATTGAGGAATGTGTTGCTGTAGAGGAACCACTTGAGATACAAATCAATGGTTCTCCTTGGGTGACTACCATGCGAACCCCAGGACAGGACCGAGAACTAGCCATCGGATTACTCTATACCGAGGGAATCTTGCAAAATGAGGACGATATCACCAACATTCATCTTGAAGACAATGTGCTGATGATAGAGGGCGAGATTTCTGCTGAAGGGCACACTCGCGGTTTTCTTCGTTCGAGTTCTTGTGGCGTCTGTGGAAGCGCCTCATTGGAGTCCGTACTGGCCCGCAATCCACCAAAAATTCCAGCTGATACTTTTACACTGCAATGGGGTGACATTGAGAAATTGGTTACAAAGTTAAATTCATCTCAGTCATTCTTCCAGTCAACTGGCGGTATGCACGCCGTTGCTCAATTTAACGAAAACCTCGAAATTATCAATTTGGCTGAAGACGTAGGGCGTCACAATGCGATGGACAAAATCATCGGTCAATCGATTGATGCAATGCCGCACTACAGGTTGGGTTTTCTGCTTAGCGGACGGGTATCTTTTGAAATGGTACAAAAGGCAGTTATGGTTGGGTCGCCCTGTATCGTTGCAATTGGTGCACCTACCACATTGGCCATTCAACTAGCGAGGCAGCACGGATTGACACTCATTGGTTTCGTGAGAGAAGCAAGATTCAATGTATACACGGGTGCTTGGAGAATCAAGGAGTGAGTGACATGCGGGAAGATGTGCATTCATTGCCTCCGATTGAATCGAAGGCTCTCAAAATCCGTAAGCCCAAGAGTATCGCCGCTGGAATTACTGGTGTAGCGAAATCATTTGCGATTGGTCTGTCCGAAGCAGGCCTGATTCGTACACTACGTACCATGAGAACAGTCAATCGTTTCGATGGATATGACTGCCCAGGCTGTGCATGGCCTGATCCGGATAATCACCGCTCAGGTTTTGAATTCTGCGAAAATGGAGCCAAGGCATTTGCCACAGAAGCGACTACGAAACGTTTGACTCCTGAAATTCTCTCTTCAAAATCAGTCCAATCCTGGTCCGAATATTCAGATATGGAATTGGATAAACTGGGTCGTCTGACTGAGCCGATGGTCCTACGTCAAGATTCCAACCATTATGAGAGAATCAGTTGGGATGATGCATTTGCCATGATTTCTACTGCCATCAATGAACTTGATGAACCAAACCAAGCAGTCCTTTACACATCTGGACGTGCTTCAAACGAAGCAGCATTCTTGTGGGGCACACTCTCTCGGCAAATTGGAACAAACAACCTACCTGATTGCAGTAACATGTGTCACGAATCCAGTGGTGTTGCCCTATCACAATCCATTGGAATCGGGAAAGGTACTGTGAAGTTAGATTGTTTTAATCATGCAGATTTAGTATTGATCATCGGTCAAAACCCTGGTACGAATCACCCTAGAATGCTCTCTGCTTTAGCTCAAACAAAGCGTAACGGGGGCTCCGTCATTAGCATCAATCCATTAATGGAAACAGGATTGAACCGATTCAAACATCCGCAAGAAGTTATTCGACTAATGGGTAAAGGAACACCAATTGCTGATGCGCACTATCCTGTTCGAATTGGTGGTGACCAAGCCTTACTCCAAGGGATTTCTAAAGTCATCCTCGGCGAAGGGAATCTCAATTGGGAATTTATCGATGAACATGTCGAAGGGTTTGAGGATTGGAAGGCGAATATTGAATCACTCAACTGGGATTCAATTGTGACTCAGTGTGGAATCGAACAGGAGAGAATTACCGAATTAGGGCGAGCGGTTTCGAATTCAAAAAATCTCATCATTTGTTGGGCCATGGGAATAACGCAGCATGAAAATGCAGTTGCGACCATCCAAGAAGCGAGCAATATTTTACTCGCAGGTGGTCATTTCGGGCGTCCAGGTGCCGGCGCTTGTCCTGTTCGGGGTCACTCAAACGTCCAAGGCGACCGTACGGTGGGAATCAATCATCATCCCAGCGAGTCATTTCTCAATGCATGTGAAGAGTCGACAGGAATTACGATGCCTAGAGATTCAGGGTATGATACAGTACAATTCGTGCATGCAGCCCGTAAGAAATCGGTCAAGTTGTTCATGGCATTGGGAGGCAACATCTTGTCGGCGATGTCAGATACTGAAGAAGTCGCAAATGGTCTACGCAACATTGATCTGACAGTGCAAATATCTACAAAATTGAATCGTAGTCATTTGGTCACCGGTAAACAAGCTCTAATTCTACCCTGCTTAGGTAGAACTGAAATCGATCCCGCTGGATTCGTGACAGTTGAGAATTCCATGGGTGTAGTTCACTCCTCAACAGGTAAACTCGAGCCAGCATCTAAGCATCTACGCAGCGAACCTTCTATCATCGCAGGGATTGGCACAGCTTGCTTTGGTGAATCACCATTCACCTGGGAAAATTATGGTTCAAGTCACGATAAAACTCGGAATTTGATTGAATCGGTATTGCCAGGGTTCTCAAATTATAATCATCGAGTGCGAGAAAATGGCGGGTTCTACCTACCAAATGGCCCCCGTGATGGGCCCACTTGGGACACTCCCTCCGGCAAAGCCATCATGCACGCACACAAGTTCCCTGAGCGTGCAATCCCAGACGATCGATTTATCCTAATGACTGTTCGCAGCCACGACCAATACAACACGACAATCTATGGTATGGATGATCGGTATCGAGGAGTGTACAATGCACGCCGAATTGTATTCATGAATCCTCAAGATATGGATAGATTGGGCCTAAAGCCTTCAGATTGTATCGATTTGACCAGCCACTTCAATGACCGAACCATCAAATCTGTTGCTTGGAAGGTGGTTCCCTATGATATTCCCAAGGGTAATTTGGCTGCATACTTCCCCGAAGCAAATGTACTGATTCCGCTTGAATCTGTAGCCAAAGGTAGCAATACGCCGACATCAAAATGGGTCGAAGTCAGCGTGACTCTTCACAAGCATTGAAAATGGTCGCCTACAAGGCAGGTCTATGGCCGAGGATGATTGTGGTGCGACCTTTGCGCTACCAATGTCTGAAGACATGGAAATTGTTTCCGTGACAATCGATGTCACAGATGATGCCATGACAGCGATGGAAGGTGCGATGGCTAGCGCTGACGACGGTGATGTATTGGTCGTCAGTGTCCTTGGAGGTGGCTGCTCGGGATTCATGTATGATCTGCAAATCCAATCCCGTCCCGAAGATGATGGTTGGCAATTCATCAGTTGTGATGGAATCACAATCGCAGTGCATGATCGAGATAGCAAGCAGTTATCCGGTATTACCCTAGATTTCGTCAATAGCCTCATGGGTGGAGGATTCAAAGTCATCAATCCGAATGCCCAGAAAGCCTGCAGTTGTGGTAAATCGTTCCGCTAATTATCTGAAGTAGAATTTAATTCAGGCGCCTTGGGAGGGACTGCATCTTCACCTTCTTGTAGGGTAGACGGTGCGCGTAACATATCTTCAAAATTAAAGGGTTCAACCTCGTCAGTATGCCGATTATTTGTTTCCAAGTGTTCCTTTAGTGTTCGGAGCGGATTCAATTCCATGCGATCATGTTCTCTAGTAAATGCATACAATATGGGGTCATATTGTTCAACCATTTGATTTTGAAAAACCATTCTCACACGTTCTGAACGTAATCCAAAAAAGGAAATTTCGACCATGATCGCTACAGCTGCGGCACTGTACAGAACGATTAGTACGATTCCAGCAAACCAAATTGGGTCAGAAAAGATAGAATTACTCGCGCCGATTTGAGTTAGGAATAATTGGCGACTGAGTAAGAATAGCAAACCTAAACCGACGACTGGAGCGAGGATGTCATCGACTAAACGTTCCATCGGCTGTAACCTTCTTTGACTCGTATCTGCGAAAACCAATTCTCCATGTGAAGCCGCTTTGACAATCACAATTACACTGGTGAGTAATAGGAAGAGTAGCACTGTGAATGTGATTCCAAGCCATGTAGGTAGGGGCATGTAAGAAACGATAAGATAGCAAAATAGACCCAGAAACGCAGTTGTCGGTAGACGATGCATATGTTCGACCATTGCATCTTCCTCTCGCACACCAGTGTCCAATCGATGGATTCCGATAATGCCCCAATGCATCAATCGAAGGACAATATCGACAACTTTTGCCAGCAAACCTCGATCGATTAGAACCCATTCTGCAACAAGAATCAGCGGGAACAACAGTATGAACAAAATGGCGCCAATTAAACCTACCAAAGGCGACAGTATTAGCACGGGTAGTAACATGAAATGAGGTAATTTGAGAGGGTGCAAGACATCCATTTCAATACGACCTTGCCGCATCACATCAATTGGTAATCCACGTGCTAAATGATCCAGTTCTTGTCTCCGGGTGGACAACGGTTCACCGGCATCGAGAACCTGTCGCACCCAACTTCGATATCGTACGTGCTCTGGCTGATTACCGATTCGCAGAGTCCACCAAAAACGCAGAGGTAGGGCAAGGACAATCGGGACGAGTAATATGCCCACAGCAATCAGTAGACTGGTGAAATCCTCTGCCACAACTTTGTGTACGCCATACATGACTTAACAAAAGCGGCATTCATTGGGTGATAGCGGCGATAATTAGAGTCGCTGGAACAGGGCCGAAGTTATGCGAATCTTCAGTGCCGGTAGGGTCGGGGTTGTCTCCTTCAAGGAAATATCCATTTGTTTGAATGCGTTTTACGCGCTTTACAATGTGCAAATCTTTCCAGGGGTGTTTTGCGACCACAATGTCGCCAACCTGCGGTAAGAGGTCGGAAAAGGCTTCGACTTTATCACCGTCACAAAGGGTAGGCCACATACTGTCGCCATGAATGCGTACTTCGATTCGAGCCAATATCTCAGCTCGCTCGGATCCACGAAATTTCGCTTCTTCCCTTGATATTCCAAAACATATTGTGGATTTGTTCGATTGCATCCATCAATTCTTGAGCATGGTCTGCAGAAACTTCAACCTTGCATGCGCTGCAAAGTTTAGCGGCCTTCCAAAAGATATCGTGTAGGTCCGGGATGGACTCAAGATGCTGTGGTTTGAAGAAATCTGTCCATAACACAAGTAGTTCATCCTTGCACTTTTGCGCTTCTTCTTCCTTGATGGCAGCATACCGGCTCATGGTGTTGATGTATGATGCAGATGCGCAATCACTGGCATGATTTTCAGCGAGTGCAAGCATCTTATTTGTCATCGATTGCACGGCTTCTCCGGCAATTCGGGCACTGGCGGGGTCATATACGCCACACGGTCCATCGCAATGGGCCTCGGCGTCGATTATGTTGTGAGTCTCACTCGACATATACTGACCCATCTGAATACCGTCTATGAACATGCGTATGTTGAAGGGGTGAATTGACAACGCAAAAACATGGCCAGAATTGCAGTCACTGATGGTATGGCGGAGGCTGCTGTACAAATGTTGGTTAAGGCGGGACACGAAGTTGATTTGGAACCTAAGCAATTGGATGGGTTTGACGCCGTTGTCATTCGTTCCGCGACAAAAATGACAGCTGATGCAATTACCAACGCACCAAGCCTCCAACTCATCGGTCGCGCTGGTGTAGGCGTAGACAACATCGATCTAGATGCGGCGACTGAAGCAGGGATTCTAGTCTGTAATACACCTGGCTCATCGACACAATCTGTCGTGGAATTGACCATCGGGCACTTACTTGCATCAATCCGTCATATCCCGATTGCTGATCGAAATTTACGAAATGGGCAGTGGACCAAAAAATCCCTCAAAGGAACGGAATTGTCTGGTAAACGCATTGGTTTCATCGGATTTGGCCGAATCGCTCAGGGTGTTGGACGCGTGGCTAGCGCACTCGGGATGGAACTACATGCGTATGACCCATACTTACCTGTGGAGTTGGCGGTCGAACAGAACTGTGAATTGCATTCAGACGTCGAGGATCTGTTTCGCCTTTGTACACACATCGCTGTACACTGCAATTTGACAGATGAAACCCACCATTTGGTGGATTTACGTACTTTGTCATTGATGCCAGGTATTGGTGCAGATGGTATTGCTTGCGGAAATCATCTCGTCTCTTGCGCTAGAGGTGGAGTTGTCAACGAAGATGATGCTCTTCAAGCACTTGATGATGGTATACTGAGTACCTGCGCCCTCGACGTGTTTGAATCTGAACCTGAAACCTCTCACGAAATATTGCAACATACGAATTTTCACGGAACACCTCACATCGGTGCCGCTACATACGAAGCGCAGGAAAGAATCGGATTTGAAATGGCAAATTTATTGCTGACATTCTTCAATGGGGATATACCAAAATCTGTTGTGAACAAAACGGTTCTAGAGTAAGAGTTCTTGAACCACCGATTGCCGAAACGGGTCAATGTCAGAGAGGATCCTCATCCATTGTGATTTGGACGCTTTCTATGCATCTGTGGAAACCATTCACCACAACCTAGATCCTCAGATACCTCTGATCATCGGTAGTGACCCCAAATTGGGTCAGGGCAGAGGGATTGTCTCAACCTGCAATTATGCGGCCCGAGAATATGGTGTGCGTAGCGCTATGCCGATATCCGAAGCTTGGCGACGTTGCCCGGGTTCACCCCTAGGGCCAGCATTGTACCATCGGGGGGCATATCGTTTGTACCGCAGGGCTTCTAATCGCGTGATGAATATCCTTTCTGAAAAAGCGAATATATTTGAGCAGGCGAGTATCGATGAAGCGTATCTCGATGTCACTGAACGATGCGAAGGAGATTGGAATCTAGCAGAAGCACTTTGTCGCGAACTTCAGCAATCGATTCACGATGATATCTCATTGTCTGCCTCGTTTGGCATTGCTCCGACTAGAGTCGCTGCTAAGATGGCGAGCGAAGCAAGAAAACCTGGAGGTATTTTTCTAGTGCCTCCTGGGGGTTTGAAAGAGTTTTTCTCTACACATGAATGCCGAGCAGTACCTGGAATTGGACCCAAAGCCGCTCAATTACTCGGTGAAATGGGTATACAAACACTTGAGGATGCTTACCGCGAAGGTCCGGATTACTTGGCTGATGCGTTTGGACGACGTAGAGCTGAAGCGTTGTGGAGCGTATTGGAAGGGGATTCATCAAATCAAGTCAGCCCTCTCCGGTCGAGAAAGAGTATTGGCAAGGAGCACACATTTTCGCAAGATATATCTCAGCCGATAGATGTCTTCGAGATGCTGATCAATTTAGTTCATCGCGTCACAAAGAAATTGAAAACGTTGGAGATTACAGCTCGCAATCTAGAAGTGAAATTACGGTACAAGGGATTCGAGACCCTTTCACATGCGAAGAGTTTGTCAATTTCACTCGATGATGAGGAAACATTTGTTCGAATAGCTGTTCGCTTGCTGGCCAACATATACGATACAAACCGTTCCGTTAGACTGGTTGGATTCCGCCTCGGTGATTTAGAGGCGCCACCAAATCGGCAGTCATCATTAGATGCTTTCACCGAAGAGGAGTAATCAGACAAGATTGTGCATCTCGATTAATTCTTCAGAAAATTCAGCCAATTCATTAGGGACTGAAATCCCTTCAACTTCAGCGTTAAGGCTGAGGCCCGCGTCCTTCTTTGATTTCCAAGTTTCACTGTTAAATTCACACAGTGAGGTCGTGAGTGCTCTCCTTCTTGCCGCTTGTTCATCATTTTCAATTGGAGTGTTTGGATAACTGCGAATGTCAACAGAACTTTCTCCATACAGTGTTTCGCTCAAGTGATGTGTGAAAAAAGGACAGATTGGACTGAATATTGTGAGTAAATCTTTGACGATTCTGTGTATCGTCCATGCTGCATTTTCATCCCCATCGTATAGTCTTCTCTTCGCCATTTCCAACCAGTGGCTTGGTAACACATCTGTGCCGAAGTTCTTAATCGTGCGTGTAGCAGTGAAAATGTCAATCTCTGACCATGATGTACGCACATCTTCTAGAACTTGGGCAAATTCAGATAAAATCCATTGATCGCCCGCACATAAATCATCAGGTGTTCGCCCTAAATCATCAGGAACTTGGAATTGTGATGCAAATCTTGCAACATTGAATATCTTGGTTAATACACCAAAATATTTCGCTTCGATTTCTTCTGGATTGATATGAAAATCATCCCCAACTTGAGCATCACAGGCTTTCCACAAGCGGAAGCATTCGCTGCTGATTTTATTCGCCTTCAGCTGTACGCTTTTGTCGGGCCCCTTGACTTTCCAAGAACCAGTTCGGCCTCCAGCCCCACATTCGAGAACACTATCGGCATCAATTCCATTCCCCAAAGATTTCGACATCTTTCGGCCCCATGGGTCCATTCCAAGTCCATCAATCCAGACATTTTGAAATCCGGGTTTATCCATAACCAGGGTACTTTTCAGCAAAGTATAGTACAACCATGTACGGACGATTTCCTTACCTTGAGGACGGATGCCCGTTGGGAAAGCTTTGTCGAATGTTTTTGGGTCATTGAGATAACCAGAAACAAACAGATTAGAATTGGAAGAATCCATCCATGTGTCAAACACTTTTTCCTCACCGAAAATTTCGCCTAAGCCCTCTTTTAATTCTGTAAAAGAGCCTAAATCATCTCTAGTCTCCCGACTCAGCACACGACTGTTTTCGGGAGGGTTCTGACACCAGGGTTGGACATAATCTCCGGCGGGAGGCACAATGACTTTGGTTTCATCTTCAGAATACCAAATGGGGATTTCTGTATGATACCATCTTCGTCGACTGATGGGCCAATCGATGCTAACATTCTCCATCCAATCAAGTAAGAACTGCTTGTTGCGTGTAGGTATGAAATTAATTTCTTCCACATGTTCTAGCATTCGATCTTGTATGTGTGTTTGACGAACATACCATTCCTTAAGCAATATGATTTCAACAGGATTCTTTCCCCTTTCGGAAACAGGGACTTCTTGTTGTCTCTCGACAATATTGGAAATTCGATCTTCGTTGCCTAACCATTCAATTATCGTAGCGCGTGCATCTTTCACAGTCAATCCTGAAAGTGGCCCAGAAATCGATGTCATGCAGCCCTCTAGATCAATCGCTTGGAAGGGAGCGAGCCCCAACTCGCGGAAGATGGAAACGTCATTTTGGTCGCCGAATGAGCAGACCATTAGTATACCAGAACCAAATTCCGATTTAACGGATGGATGGGCCTGAATTTCGACTGCAAGTGGCCTCCCTTCGACGGGCACAGGTAGTATCGCTTTCTGTCCGACTAAATGCGAATATCGATTGTCTTCTGGGTGAACGACCACCACGCCACAAGCGCAAATCAATTCCGGCCTTGTAGTAGAGATGATCAATTCTTCTCCACTTTCAGTCATCCATTTGACATCGACCAATTTCGTTTTTCTTTGCAAGCGCTCAACTTCTGCATCAGCAATGGTGGTACCTTCGATTGGGTCGTAGATATTCGGCCGCAAATCCTCAATAATTTCGCCTCGCTTGAAAAGGTCAACAAAAATGGCTTGAGTCACTGCTCGATAATCGGGTGCATCAGTCAAATATTCACGAGAAAAGTCGCAGGATAGCCCCACTCGAGATGCGGTTTTACGCATGGCTTGTGTATATGTTTCAATGGTTTCTTCACACAGTCGTAGGAATTCTGCCCTATCATAGGTTTTCATTTTCCTACCGGTGTTTTTCTCGACAGTGAATTCAATGTTTATNCCATTCCGATCTACTCCCCATGGGAAATAAACTTCCTTCCCCAAAAGTCGCTGACTCCGGGCAATTACATCGATCATACTGTATTGTGCTACAGCACCAATGTGCCATGTACCACTCGGATATGGCGGTGGTGTGTCAATAACGAAAATTTCTCGTCCACTATCCGGATTGAATCCATAGCGTCGATTGTATGCATCTACATTTGCATAATGCGCTTCTTGTATGCGTTTCTCTAGGTCGATTGACCAGCGTTTGTCTGTAATGGTTGGCTTTCCCATTTGGTGTTCCCACCTCGGCCCTTGTACGGTGAATCGTACAGGTCCGACCGCGCGGTCATGTCTCTTGGTTTTCAAGCCTCCCTAGGACAATTAGGCATGAGGAATTAAAGGTTGAATGCAGGGAAGCGCCCCAGAGGGGCGTTAATGGAAGACGTGGACGAGGTCGATAACGCCGCCGCGGTCAATTCAGTTGACCGTGACTTCGCTTCGGATATTCGGCGCAGAATTACTGAATTCGAGTCACGCAAAAGCTTCGGTTCTCTCCTGTCTGCACCGAAGATGATTCGACGTGAGCTCCAAGAAATGTCGTTCTTTGGAATACTGACTGCAGTTCCCGCATTGACGGTCGTAATCTGTCTACTTGTGACGGCTTTCCTCGCCTATCATTCGGGCATTGTTGATGGTATGAAGGATGAGGCATCGATGAATGTCAACGGCGACTTGGCTGCTTTCTTGCCTGAAGGAAGTGAAGTGGCTGCCAATATTCAGGAAGTAGAGGAAGATTGGACAACAAACGTGATGATTATTTATGTCGAATCTGGCCGAAATAATATTACGAATCGCGATATTCTGATGCAGATGGATCAAATCGAAGCCGCACTGAATTCAGTACCATCCGATGATGGTGAAGATGACGAAATTATCTACATTCTGAGTATATCTTCCGTCGTCAAAGAAATCAATTCGAGTGCTCCACGTGTAGCAGATGCATTTGTTCGCAATGCAGGACAAGCCTGTCCCGTTGGTGTTTGTGACTGGTTGGCCGAAAACGCTAGTGAAATTATATTGGATAATGGTGATATTGTTGGAGGATACAACATCCCCGAAGAGCAAGATCGAATTGACCAAATCATTGGCGAATTACCTCCCAATGCGCAAGACAAGTTGGTTCGAGATGTGGGTGAAAAGAAGAATGGAACTTTTGTCGATACTGAAGCTGGTTACTGGAACCGTGCAGTGATTATCGTTGGTGTCGCTGAAAATGACAAGAACGGCGACGGAATACCTGATGTTTCTACCTCTGAATTGATTAAACGCACACAAAAGAGGATAAGCGAAATTTCAATGGCAAACCATTGGGGTGGCATCGATAAAAATGGGAACTGCATTGATGATGAGACCACGGTTGAAGAAGAACTCTGCTTGATGATGACCTTGACGGGTCCAACCCCGATCACCAACGCCGTCACGGAATATACATTCATTCTGTTTTGGGACATTTTCCCAGTGGGTGTCGTCGCTGTTGCAGGCGTTTTGTTCCTATTCCACTGTGACTTGTTTCAGACCGGACGAATTCGTTGGGAACAGGGTATCAAAGTGGTCATCATTGCTGGGTTGCCGACGCTTTGTTCAGTATTTGCGACATTGGGTTTGATTGGATTCACCGATTATGAAGTCACGATGACAGTNATCATCGTAGGCCCGATAATTCTCGCACTAGGCGTTTCGTATGGTTTACACATCACAAATCGTTATGCAGAATCGAAAGGGACACCAAAGGAAAAAATGGCGTTGGCTTTACAGTCTACNGGGCGTGCTGTTTTCCTCTCAGCAGTGACAACAGTGATCGGTTTTATCTCGCTTATTCTCACTCCAATGGCACCCATTAAAACCGTCGGGGTTTCTTTGGCAGGCGGCATCATCATCGTGTATCTGTATACCATGATTATGGTCCCAAATTTGACAATGTTGCTTGATTTGAAGAAACCATCGCACGATCCTCCAAAAGTTTTCATCGTCGCGGTACGAGCACCGATTCGATGGAGTCGCATCGCGGTAACTGGTTTCATCTTGCTTATGATGGCTAGCGCTTTGATTTACCAGCCTCAAATCAACGAAAATGTCGATTTATTGGAAATGGCTCCACAGGAAGATACTCCAGCTGTTGAGAAGATGATTACCTATTCNCAAGAGTTTGACGGCGGGCAGGTCGGTATGATTCTCGTAAAATCTGATATCGCTGCTGAGCCTGAATTTTTGACACCTGGAGACAATGAAGCGCAAAAAGATCCTTTCAATAACCTGTACAAAATTGAAAATTTATCTGATATGGTAAACAATGTAGACAGTACCACTGCTGTGTCGATCGCATTCTTGATGAAATCAGTCGGCGCATCTCTAAATTTCTCTGGTTCGAGTACCATCGCTGAGTTCTGTGAGCCGATGCCCGATGTTCCAAAAGAGGTCTGCAATCTTTTNTTTGCNGAGGAATACAATGCCAGTGCCACATTCTGGACCGTGTTAATGGAACTTGATAGAGACCAATCCGCGGGTACTGAAATACAGAGTTTCCTCATCTCTGTGTTCTATGATGGTTTGTCGCCCGAATTACGTCATTTCTTTGTGTCCAAAGATTTCCAGCGATCACTCATTTACATCGATATGCCATTCATGGATGTGAAGGAAACTCAATGGAGGCAAGCCACCATCGACGGGTATGCCGAAGATCGAGATGACTTTGATTTCCAGCCTAGTGGTCTTATCGGTGTGGCAGCAGTTACAATAGATGTCAACAATCTAATCGTCGGAAGCCAATGGCAATCTCTCGGTTTTGCTCTTCTATTCACTGTCGTCACGCTCGGATTTGTGTTTAGGGATGCAAAATACGCGGCATTGACGACCTTCCCTGTCGTATTCACTGTAGCAATGCAATGGTCGGTAATGGTCATCCTAGATGTTGATTTGTCTCTTGTAACAGTCATGATTGGGTCGATTTTGGTCGGAGTCGGTGTCGATTTCTCGATTCATATTGCCAGTCGCGTTCGCGAATTAGGAGGTACATTGGAAGCGATTCAAGACTCCTGCGCAAGCACTGGAATGTCTCTGTTTGAGGCATTCGTGGTCACATCTGCGGGTTTGATGACTGCTTATCTAATTCCAATTCCAGCCATCAAACCATTCGTAACGGTAATCATCATTTTGCTATTGTTTGCTGCTGTTAGTGCGCTGCTGCTTTTACCTGCCATTTATTCTACATTCGTCAAGATGGGTTGGGGTCTATCCGGAGGTAGTGATGCGATGCGACGAAAAGCAGGCCTTTCAGGTGGTGCAAGTGCAGTTATCGCAGAGTTAGATGCGGCCGAATCTTACGATGCTGTATTACTTTCGAGTGCTGATGATGCATGGTGAATCCTTTCAAACCATGGCGAGCCCGTAGGGCTCGATGGACACATCCGATTACGAGATCCCGGTCTCTAAACGCGCATCGAAAATCGAGTATGCGATTCGTGATGTGGTTGTCCCAGCAATGGAACTTGAGGAGCAAGGTCACGCGATTCTCAAGTTAAACATTGGAGACCCTATCGCATATCCAGGTTTGCCGACACCAGGACATATGATTCAGGCATTTCAAGACAGTTTGGGTAGAGGTGAGACTGGATATTCACCCTCCTATGGGCTGCCGGTTTTACGCAGTGCAATTGCAAAGGATGAGCAGCGTAAAGGTTGGGACTGTACCGAAGATGACGTATACGTATGCCACGGTGTGACAGAAGCTCTGCAAATCATCTTCGCAGCTACACTTGAACCGGGTACCAAAGTTCTCGCACCTGGGCCGCATTATCCACCATACATGGCCTATCCACAGATGTTTGGAGGGGAAACTGTTGAGTATCGACTAAATCCTTTCGATGGTTGGAAAATCGATTTTGAAGACATAGAGCAAAAGATGGATGAATCTGTACGTTTGTTGGTTTTGATAAATCCTAACAATCCGACTGGAAATGTAGCCGGTGCAGAAGAAATTGACCGGTTGATTTCGATTGCTGAACAATGGCCAAATTGCATGATTGTAGCGGATGAAATCTATGATGGTTTGGACTTCACCGGTCGCCAAGTTAGTGCTGCATCACGTAGCACTAATGTCCCTGTGTTTACACTAAATGGCGTATCCAAAGTCTACTATGCCCCTGGGTGGCGTATTGGATATATGGCTCTACACGATCCAATGAAAAAATTGGGTGCAGTTCGAGACGGAATTGAGCGTTTATTACGGTCACGTTTGTGCGCCTCAACACCTGCTCAGATGGGTTATTTTTCAGGCTTAGAATCATCCCGCGATTGGATGAAAACATATTCACAGAAGGTCATATCGCAACGTGACTTGTGTCTACGTCGAATTGCAGAAATTGATGGTTTAGAAGTCGAGGCTCCGGGAGGTGCATTCTACATGTTTGTCAGACTGACTGATGAAAAATGGTCTAGTAATGACAAGCAATTTGTCCTTGATCTACTCCATCAAGAGCATGTTTTAGTTGTACATGGAAGCGGATTCTCAACAGAAATGGGCAGGGGTCACTTCCGTTTGGTTTACCTCGCAAACGAAGAAGTCCTAAACGAGTCTTTTGATCGGATTGAGAGATTTTTGTCTAACTCTCGGTAGCCTCGTGTACGCATGCGCACGCTGCGGTTCCCGCAGCGTGGAATCGGAACCGCTTAGAACGTGGACGAATTGGAATGCACATGCGAGCGTCTGTTCAGGCCTTCTTGGGACTCTCGTTACTGATTTGCTTGTTGCCTACAAGTTCGGCAGAGGCAGAGATTGTTGAATACGGTTCGCTTGATTTATCGATGCTTGCACCTGTCGCACTCGCAATTGCAGGTTCTGCGATTTTATGGAAATGGATTTTGCCTATCAGTCTCGGCAATCTACAGGTTGCTTTCGAAATTGACGATGATTTGTTTGAGGTTCATCGTTTGTCAAAATCTCGACAAGAAACGAAAGAGTTGCTAAATCTGCCAAGTGTACCGTTCGGTGTCCTGTCATACTTGATGGCAATGGGTGGTATCATGCTCATCGTGGCAGAGTTGCTTATCGGTCCAGGTACGTTCTACAAACCCATCGTATTCGTGACAGCCGCCGCTGTTCTGATTCCCATCGTAGTCTCACCGATTGTCACCATGTATGCTCAAATTCGTGCGATGAACAAGCGTCTGATCTCACAAACAGTGACCACACAACTGTTTGGGTACCTTGGCACAGCATTTGCAATGGTTATGATTTTGTCTTCGATTTTGTATTATGGCTGGACTGTATCGAATTCGGGTGAATCATTCGACTCAACCATGATGATACAATGGTCCGGATATGCACTTCTGGTCTACATGTCTCCGACCATCTTTGCTTATGGTCGGATAATGGGGGCGTCTTGGAACACGCTATTGTTGTCTAAATGGAGAACGGCCAAGGGCTGGAAAACTGCCATCGATCCAGACACACCTCGATTCTTGAAGCGGCTGATTTCACTATTCTTGGTTATTTTCTTGTCAACTATGCCAATTGCTGCCATCAATGGTATTGTTACACTCATACATGTACTCATCAATGAGCCCGCCAACGCGAACAGGTTACTCGATGTAGGAGGTATTTTGGGAGAGTCGATTTACACCATGGTCGAGGATTCTGAATACATTCAACAACTGATATCACTCAAAACACTTCAGGAAGTCCTAGCATCTTACTTGATGCTCAACGTTGCCATTGTTGGATTGGCGTTCATCTTTGAATTGACGAGGAACTTGTTCCTTGGAGGCCAAACCTTTGCCGGTGTAGGCGGTGTCATTTTGGCACAACCTCGTGATATACGCACAGAGCCTGAAGTACAAGGACGCATCTTGTTTTTCGGTTTGGCAGGATTTTCAGGATATGTTGTACTTCTCCTTGTCTTACAGACCTATAAGGAATTTTCAGGACTAATGCCATATGGTTCTGCTGTTAGCGAGGAAATGCTCCTTGAAAGTACGTGGGAATTTATTGCTGCGGGGCAGGGTATTTTCCTGCTTACATGGCTGTTATCGAGCACCCGATTTATGCATCTTCGTAGTCTCAAATTCGATCTTTCACCCGATGAACGTCGTGAGGGCGTCATCATGGCGGGTGGTGGTGATTGGATGCGTGATCATATCGAATCAGCTGCCCGAGCAGACGATATATCGACATTGATTGCATTCCAGAATGAACAAATTGATGGAGATCGTGCTGTTGTTCGATTGGAAAAAGCACGAGCAAAAATGATTGAATCAGCGTTGAGGGGTTTGTGGCCTAGAGCGATTGAGGAGGCGCGAAAAGTACTCGCCCAGCAACGAGGTGATGACGATGAGGCGAGAATGATTATCGCTACCGGACACATTGCATGTCGGAGATTCGATGCTGCCAAGGAAGCATTGCGTGGTATGGAGCAACCCGAGGGCTATGATGAACCGGAATTGTTGGCATTGACGATGGAGTGGCTCGATCCATGGACTGGTCGAGTTGACAATGACGACTTGTATGATTGGGAAAATAATTCCACGATTGATCATCTCAAGGATCTGCAAAAACGGCTAAAGTCATGGAGTCCAGATACAAGCTTAGGTGATGCGCATCGTGACCGGTTATCGTTACATGCTCAATTATCCAGTGTCGCAATGTTACGGGCACAACGACGTAGTGAAGATGCACTTGACTTGTGTTTGGACCTTGTTCGCACACACCCTGATTCTACACTTGCTCGAATCGGTTGCGCATTGTGTATGATTGACTTAGAGCAATGGTTCGATGCGCTAGATGTGTTTGAAGAAGTGAATGAATCTAGCCCAGATGATCCTCGCGTTCGTGCACTAAGTGGTATCTTGGGCTTTCATGCAGAACCCTCTGAGTTAGAAGTGGCACTGGCAATTGGCTCTGATACCGACAAGGCAACTTGGATTGATGACGCGCCTGTAAATCCATTTGCAGCGTTGGGTGCGCGCAAGGGTATGGACGAAGCGCTGAATGCCAATGT
>PATG01000042.1 GCA_002713555.1 Planctomycetaceae bacterium | reverse complement strand
CAGGCGAGCTCCCTTCTCAACGATGAGTTCAATGGATCCACAATGCAATCCACCCGCCTCTGCTGTATCGCTGGCCGACTCCGCCATAAAGGTCGCTTCGGCTCCTTCCTCCAGAATAACCAGTGTTTTTCCCATATCGATGCCACCATCGGTCATGACCGAAAGGGCATGCAAGGGTTCGTCAATCTGCACACCTCGAGGAACAAAGAGCAATGTACCTCCGCTCCAACAAGCGGCGTTTAAAGCAGAAAACTTATCGGTGCCTACCTGGACCAGTTGACGCTCAAAATACGGGCGGATCTGATCACCGTGCTCGGACACAAGCTGATCAAGACTGCCGAACAGCACACCTTGCTTGGACCATTTTTCGGCCAAGCCGCCTTCCTTGCTCTGGCTGTTAACCGAAATACTCTGCCCCCCCAGTTGCACACCTTCAGCCAACAAAGCATGGGGAGCAGAAACCTCAGCAGGCTCCTCCATTAAGAGTGAATAGCGGTCGAGTTTAAACAATCGAATATCTGTACGCATCCACTCTTCATCACGACCCGTAGGCATGCCAAGCTCGTTAAAACGAGTCCACGCGGCGCTGCGTAAATCGCTTAGCCAGCCTGGCTCGCCACGTGCGTCTTGAAAAGAATCAAAGGTCTCTTGCGAAAAACCAGGGCTCGCTAAGGTAGCACTCATGAGGTAAACAGTTTCTAGGATATCGGACAGATTGGTAAAGTATGCCAGACCAACTCGGCTCGGCAGGTAAAATGGGGAACTCGAATTCAGTTCGCGGATCGTCTACTAGCCCACGCTGCCTTCCATTTGCAATTCGATCAAACGATTCATTTCGACAGCATATTCCATGGGCAATTCTTTGATCAGTGGTTCAATGAACCCACTCACGATCATCGAACTCGCTTCGGCTTCGGTCAGGCCACGACTCATGAGATAGAACAATTGCTCTTCGCCGATGCGTGATACGCTCGCCTCATGTTCAATCTGAACGTCTTGCTCTTCAACCTCAATATAGGGGTAGGTATCGCTGCGGCTATCGGAGTCCAGAATCAAAGCATCACACACCACATTGCTTTTGCATTCCGTGGCGCCATCCTCGACTTTGCACAAACCGCGGTAACTACTGCGCCCACCGTTTTTGCTGATACTTTTTGAGATAATGCGACTTTTGGTATTGGGCGCACAATGAACGACCTTCGCCCCAGCGTCCTGATGCTGTCCCGTGGACGAAAATGCGATCGAAAGAATCTCGCCACGTGCTCCCGGCTCCATCATATAAACGGCCGGGTACTTCATGGTAAGATGGCTCCCCAGGTTGCCATCGACCCATTCCATGAGGGCATTTTCGTAAGCCATTGCCCGCTTGGTAACCAGATTGTATATGTTGTTCGCCCAATTCTGGATCGTGGTGTAACGACAACGGCCGTTCTTTTTGACAACCACTTCGACGACAGCCGAATGCAAACTTTCGGTCGTGTACATGGGTGCCGTGCAGCCCTCGACATAATGCACTTCGGCGCCCTCGTCGACAATAATCAGCGTCCGCTCAAACTGCCCCATTTGCTCGGCATTGATACGGAAGTAGGCTTGCAGGGGAAAATCAATCTTTACCCCTGGCGGAACGTAGATGAAGGATCCACCTGACCAGACGGCCGAGTTGAGAGCCGCAAACTTATTGTCTGTAGATGGAATGATCTTGCCAAAATATTCACGGAGCAACTCTGGGTGCTCCCGTAAAGCAGTATCCGTATCGGTGAACAGGACCCCCTTGTTGCCGAGGTCTTCTTGCAGCGAACCGTAAACCACTTCGCTTTCGAATTGGGCTTTTACACCAGCCAGGTATTTTTTCTCTGCCTCAGGTATACCAAGCTTGTCGAAGGTGTCTTTGATCTCCTTGGGCACATCATCCCAAGTCTTTCCTTGTTCGCTGGTTGGCTTGAGGTAGTAGTAAATGTCTTGAAAATCAATCGCAATGTCACCGCCCCAATTGGGCATCGGCTTTGATTCAAAGATCCGCAGCGCATCCAAACGGAAGTCCCTCATCCAGGTGGGCTCCTCCTTCATCTCTGAAATCTGCGCTACGATTTCTGCATCAATCCCTTTACGCGCTTTGAACACGTCGGTTGTGGGCGTGACAAAGTCGTACTTGTTGATTTCGCCCAGGGCCGTCTCTTGCGAAATGCCGTCCTGAGTCATGCCATCCTGAGTGATATCCGTTGCCATGATTATCTCTTTCCAGATTTAAGTTGCTATCGCTTCGTTTTCTTCGGCCATTGCCTGCTCGGCTGCAGCAGCTTCTGGGTAAGCAGCCCGAACCCGATCATAACCCTCGGTGTAGAGTTCCTGAGCCAGTTCGACCCCCCCCGTCTCGACGATCTTGCCACCTAACATGACATGCGTGAAATCGGGAGTATTCCGATCCAGCAGCTTGTCGTGGTGGGTGATAATGAGAATCCCCATCTGCTGATCCCCGGCGACTTCGCGGCCAATTTGAGCAATACTTTCGCTGGCCAGCTTCACTGCATCGACATCCAAACCACTATCGGTTTCATCCAGAATTGCAAACTTCGGCCTGAGCATTGCCATTTGCAAAATTTCGGCACGCTTCATTTCGCCGCCCGAGAAACCATCATTCACATAACGACGGGCAAACTCCGGATCCATCCTTAATTGTTCCATCTTTTCGGTCAATTCCTTGCGGAATTGCCGCATCGGAATCAAATCTTCACCTTCCTTACGGTCCGGGTTACGAACATTTGTCGTGGCATGACGAAGGAAGTCGGCCATCTTGACTCCTGGAATCGCCATCGGCCTTTGAAACGCCATAAAAATACCCGCACGCGACCGTAGTGTGGCATCCATCTCCAGAACGTCCATCCCGTCCATTTCGATGCTGCCGCCGGTTACTTCGTAGCCTGGATGCCCCATGATGGCATTGCCCAGCGTGCTCTTGCCCGATCCGTTGGGCCCCATCAACGCATGGGTTTCGCCACGGCGGATGGTGAGATTCACGCCACGCAGGATTGGCTTGCCTTCAACGGCAACCTGCAGGTCCGTAATTTTTAGTGTTTCTGACATTGGAATTCAAAGTTTCGTAATGTGGTTGTAAAGAATCAGTAATAGTTGTCGTTGATTTATGTGAAAGGTGTCGTGGATCTTTTGCCGCAACTGTCGCTGGCAAAAGCTCCAACATCCAAGGGACAAATTATCTGGTCAATCCATTAGGTCGAACCATTTGTTCGTGTAGTTTTCTCCCTATCGGTTCACCCAATCTTTTGATGATCATACACGGGATCAAGATCAGCGGGTGCATCGACGTAGCCACTATGATGAGGCAGAGGCAATTCGTCTTCCAGCTTTCGGCCTAGCTTGCCTATACCAGAACTGCCGGAACTCTTGGCAATTTTATGACCTTTGATCTTATCTTGAATTCGCATCAACCCCTCCAGCAAAGCCTCTGGCCGAGGCGGGCAGCCAGGCACGTACACATCAACTGGCACGACCAGGTCCACTCCCTTGACGACGTGGTAGCCATATTTGAAATAAGGTCCGCCACCTACCGTGCAGGCTCCCATGGCAATCACAAATTTGGGGTCAGGCATCATGTTGTACAGCCGCCGCACCCGGCTGGCCATTTTATAAGTCACCGTGCCAGCCACAATCATTAGATCTGCTTGTCGTGGTGTCGCACGAAACGCACCGGCACCAAAGCGATCCAGGTCGTAGCGGCTGGCACCGGCAGCCATCATTTCGATCGCACAGCAAGCCAACCCAAAAGTCATCGGCCAAATACTCGACTGGCGGGCCCAATTGATTGCCTGCTCTACCGAAGTTGTGATGACGTTCTCTTCAAAACGCCCTTCAATCCACGGCTGTACATTCTTATGTGAATTATTTTGCTGGGTCGTACTTGGCTGGGTCATTACCGAGCGTCCTCCATTGATTGCTTCCGATTAATAATGTTACTGATTGCCGAGGACAAACCGTCCGAATCCGCAAGCGTAACATGCTCCTGGTCTAGTGGCTAGGCATCTGTGCCCGGTCTAGTAGCTAGACATCTGTATTTGCCGGCTGGCTAATGTCTACCTGGTTTGTTCCTCTAGTTTGTACATTTTGGTTGTTGCGTTATGGTCCGTACCTTGCAGGCAGCCAGATCATTCGATCTCACCTCGATTAAATCCCTAGAGAAGTCCCCCCCATGGAAGTCTCTATAGCTGGCATCAAATTGGCGGCCACTGAGTTAGGGCTGGCTTCGAAAGTACAGCAATTATCACCATCCAGACGGCATGCACTCAACTTCACACTTTCGCCCAGTATTTCTGAAAATAACATCTTTTCCATAGAGCAAATCCCTCGATCCTGCTCTGCCAGTTCGGGATAGGGACACGCCAGGGCTGTGAGCACAGGCAATTGATCGTCCGATTGCTGCTGAACCTCAAATGGAATATTCCGCTGTGCCATCATGGCGACCAGGGATTCCATGCGATCTTGCAAATTGCTTCCTTGAAGTTGGCTGCGATAGACCTCTCCCAATCGTCCTACTATCCGCTTGAGCAACCCATGGCGAATGTCTGGGTCTCGAACGGCCCGAATCTCGGACCAGAGAACCTGTGCCAGGTCCTCATAATTGTCTCCGCCACTGCGACTTCCCTCCGGAGACAAAGAGTAGTGGTGCCTGGGTCGACCTCTGCCAGCAGACTCGGCCTGTCGAACCACAAGTCCCTGTTCCATCAGTCGATTCACACGCTGGCGGACTGCTGTCGCTGTAACGCCGGCAAATTCAACGAGTTCGCTGATGCTCGCACGCTCGTGACGCCGCAAATAGTCAACAATGCTGCGATCTGAGAACGCCTCGGCATCGGAATCTGGGTTTGGCCTGGCCATCTTCAGGGGAACTCTGTGTAAGAAATGCTGCTAACACCTTTAATGGTAACAGCTTCGCTATTTAACACAATGATTATTGTGAAAAGCATACGAGCTCCCACAACATGACGTAAACTGTTGACACTGAAGGATTTATAGGATAAAAGAACCGCCCTGTAAGGCTCACTTATAGGCCTGGGGATCTGCGTTCTGTAACACGGACAGTTTTTCAGCGCTTGGTAGGGTGGAGAGCACCTTGCTTTGCCAGTTACCAATTATCGCCTCCTGGAGTCCGACGCCATGACATTTCGACCCATTTTGACAAGTTTATGGCTCCTTCTCTGGATTCTTTTCTGCTTAGCTCCGCTTTCGTCCCAGGCCGAGGAGATGGCAGCAGAGCAATCTGGCGCCAGCGCTGTTGAGACCACGGAATCGCAGGAACCAACTTTTGGCGACCAATGGTCCGCTGTCTGGGATAACTCCGATCTAGCCACCGCCAATAAGTGGCAGTCGGCTGTCAATCTGCTCTTTGGTACCGCTGTTGGCTACCTGCTGGCCGTCTTGTTTTATGCCGTGCCCGTTGGCTTCGGGGTCAAGTTTCCGGTCGTGCTCTTAGTGCTAATTTTTGGTGGATTCTTCTTCACCCTGCGCTTTGGTTTCATCAATGTGAGGATGTTCCGACATTCTATCGAAGTGATTCGCGGTAAGTTTGATCGCCCTGAAGACGAAGGCGAAGTCTCGCACTTTCAGGCACTCACCTCAGCTCTCTCCGCAACTGTAGGCCTGGGAAACATTGCTGGTGTCGCAGCTGCTATCGCCATGGGTGGACCAGGATCCATTTTTTGGATGTGGATGATCGCCTTCTTTGGCATGAGCTTGAAGTTCACAAGTTGCTCACTCGCTCAGTACTACCGACGCATCAAACCTGATGGTAGCGTTTTGGGCGGACCTATGGTCTATCTGGAAGAGGGCATCAAAGATCGATACCCCTCACTGGCCCCATTGGGCAAAGTCTTTGGAGTCGCTTTCGCCATCTTTACCGTCTTTGCGGCCTTCGGTGGTGGCAATATGTTCCAGAGCAACCAAACCTTTAAGATCATGTCCGATCAGTTTGGCATCGCTGACGACAAGGCCTGGTTGGTTGGGCTGATTATGGCTGCACTCGTCGGGCTCGTGATTATTGGAGGTATCCGACGAATTGGTGAAGTCACCAGCAAGCTGGTGCCTGCGATGTGTGCTTTCTACTGTTTGGTTTGCCTGTCAATCATTTTCACGAATTTCAGTGAAGTGGGGACAATGCTCTCGAGCATTGTGACAGACGCCTTCACGCACAAGGCTGGTGCCGGTGGGCTACTGGGAATAGTCATTCTCAATGGAGCTAGGCGCGCTGCATTTTCCAACGAAGCTGGCCTGGGATCCGCAGCGATTGCTCACGCCGCCGCTAAAACGGACGAACCCATCAGAGAGGGCATCGTCGCGATGATTGGCCCATTCATTGATACTATTCTGGTTTGCACAATGACCGCTTTGACAATCCTTATCACCAAATCCAACCTTGATCCGGCCACAGGGCTGCCATTCGTAGGCGATGTTTCCAACGAGAAGGGCGTCGAATTAACTGCCGCCGCCTTCGCCACACTTGGCGACTGGGTCCCCAAGCTACTTTGCATCGCCGTAGTGATTTTTGCCTACTCCACGATGGTCTCTTGGAGTTATTACGGCGAACGTGCGATCGAGTACCTTTTCGGCGAGAGAGGGATCAAACCGTATCGTTGTGTTTATGTTTTGTTCGTAACGATCGGACCGATGGTTTCTCTTTCTTCCGTGATCGACTTTTCGGATATGATGCTCTTCAGCATGGCTTTTCCAAACATCCTCGGGATGATCTTACTCTCAGGTGTTGTTGGCAAACACGCCCGGGATTACATCAATCGTTTAAAGTCCGGCGAAATGAAACCCGTTTAGCCAGGGGTTCTGCCGAATCTATCAACAAAAAGCTCAGGGGGGGCAGGCCAAAATCGTAACAGATTGGTAGCCGAAAACCCGCTGTTCCATTGCTTGCCATGGCAAGAATTTCTTTTCTTTATTAGCGTCAATTAGCGTTTATCAGCGGTTTCTTTAATTGAAGTACCACACGCTGTATTGCCCGTGCATAGGTTTCTACAGAGCCGACCCGACCCCTTCAGAACACACTGCAGGAAAATAATTCTCAACCACCTCATGAAAAGCCTGCGGTGATTCAATGGTCGCCACACGTTTACGGAACTCGCGTGCCCCTGGGCGACCTTGGGCATAGCAGCATGCGTATTTGCGCATCAACACGGCCGCTTTAACATCGCCAAAACGCTGGCGCACCAAATCGAAATGATGCAGCAAGAGTTCGCGTTCTTCTGCTAATGTCGGATCGGGTGGCACTGGTTCACCACGTAGTGCAGCCGCCGCTTGGGCAAATAGCCAGGGCTTGTTGAGAGAGGCCCGGGCAATCATGACTCCGTCGACATCGTAATTGCGAAATGCATTCACGACACTTTGTGCCGAATTTAGATCGCCATTGCCGATCAGTGGAATGCGATGCAAATAAGGCTTAATCGCCGCAATACGATCCCAATCGGCACTGCCTCGAAACATGTCGGCTGCTGTTCTCCCATGTACGGTAAGTGCAGCTGCGCCCGCACCTTCGACCACTTGAGCAATCTCGATCGCATTGATCTTTTCGCGCGTGCACCCAAGTCGTATTTTGGCGGTAACCGGAGTGGGTGTACAGGCAGCAACGACCTGTTCGATAATTCTACCCATGCGTTCTGGCTGGCTGAGCAGATAAGAACCGCTATGTGCCTTTTGGGTGACTTGCCTGACAGGACAGCCGAAGTTGATATCAACCACGCTGACTTGATAATCGCTGACCAGGCGTGCGCCGACTTTGGCCAGCGTGGCGGGCTCGTTATCCCATATCTGCACGGCCAAAGGGCGTGGTTCATTCTTGACCCCCCAGAGCCGGTCCGGATGCTCGGCAGTCTGCTCGTCCAGCCAGACAAATCCACGCGCATTGACCATCTCCGTCGCCAACAAACCAGCACCCCCGAATTCGCGCACTATTTGACGAAATGCATAATTCGTAAAACCGGCCATGGGCGCTTGCAAAATGGGAGGATCGATCTGCAGAGCACCTATCTGCAACGGTTGTACCAGAGCCCCCACCTGATCGGTCTTAGTGTGGGTTAATGCCGATTGCAGATCTGCCGTTTGCCGCTCTGTCGATTGTGAATTTTTTGCTGACATAGTCTGCACGCACTTCCGCGCTTTCAATAATTGGCTCTCGGCAATTTGTTGAATTCCTTTTTGGACTTACTTGATAAGAATGGAACGCTCTTGGTGAAATTCGGGTTTCGCCGAATTGCGTGCGTCCGTTTCGTTTGGATCGGCATATGTGCGGATTTGCTCACGACTTGTGTTTGAGTCATCCACTTGTTGTTCGGCACTCGTGCGCCGGATTCCTTCACGCTTCCATTTCAAGGAATCGGTTTTGATCAACATCGCAACCAGGCGCTGTGTGCCCACCCGCCGGGGTGTGGCCAACTCGGTATAACGCACAATGTGGTTGTTGTATTGGTTCAAACCATGCAAGAATAAACGTCGTGCACTGGCAAACGAATTATATGCCTGCAAAAGATCGCTGCCATCGGACTGTGAACTTCGTTGCCTGCTTACCGTATCCAACCACTGGCGTGCTGAAGCTACGCTGCCAGCCTGCCAACGCAAAGATGAATACTCTCCCTTGATTAGTTGATCGAGAGCTGCCGCTTCCGGCACATACTCACCGCCAAAAAAATCCTCGTAACGCGTTTGATACGCGCCACAGAGCGGCAAATCACTGGGTAAGGGTAAGGCAGCGTCTGCGGCTCCACCCATTTCGTTAAGAAGTCGATATTGCAAGGCTCGGGCTGCTTGCAGTTTGGTTTGAGAGTTTGCATGGAACGTTTCGCGCACGTCATCCCAGGCAGGTTCGGGTTGGAGAATACTCTGCTGGAGAGCTGATAATTCGGATAGCTCTCTGAGTGCCAGATGATACTGCATGACGGCCGTGGACAATTCCCAATACAGCTCAACACGTTGTGACTGTATGGCGCGCGTGGTCGCACCTGCCAAAGCATGTCCCAACGCAAGAGGCGAGCCATTTAACTGGCTGGATGACGAGTGCCGTACTAGAGAATCAAGGAGTGCCCCAGTATAACCTGATTCAGTATGCCCTGAGTCAGGCTTGTCGTCGCCAGGCAATGCTTTCTTCTGTGTGCCATCCACGGCAGAATTTTGGGAACCGGGCAACGGCTGGGCTTCATGATCGGAGCCCACGGAATTGACGTTCCCCGTGGTTGTGGCGGACCCAGGGTTTACTGTGGACGTTTCCGTGCCCGCCGAATACTCTCTAAAAAAATCACCCGCGCCATTTCCGACATCATTACGGCCTGCCTCGATATTTGACTCTTGGCCAAGAGACACCTGACTCGCAAAGAGAAACACGCTGGCCAATCCGACCATTTTCAAGCACATCTGCATCGCACGATCCTTTCCTTGAGTTGGCTGACGAAGGCGTCCACTGCACTCTTCTTAACGTGCCACGGGAAGCGACTGGCGTCAATCCTTTTTGGGCGAGGATTCACGTATTTTGAAGCACTTTCATGGAAGAGCGTTGTGCCCGAATTGCGATGAAGAGCAATCCTACTGCCAGCACAGAAGCAACTGCTGGCACTATTCCAGCTCTTCTAACCAGACACGCAACTCATTCTCATACTCGCTGGCTAAATCCCCCATCACCAGCGTACGCTGAAATTCAGACAGCACACCTTTTCCATTGTCTGCACGTTCAGCATCTGCGTACCGCAGCATGGGATCCGGAGCAATCAAACGACGGCAGATGCTCATCAACAGATCGCTATCGGCCACATCGTCAGGGAGAATACGCTCTAAACGTTGGGGGAGTGTCCATTTGGCTTCGAGCAACTCACCCAGGCTATTCAACCCGGTAAACAAAGGCCGCCCTGCCAGCAATTCGATCAGCACATAACCCAAACTGGCCAAATCAGCACGCGGTGTGAATTCGTTACGCTCCAGCATTTCGGGAGCTGCATACTGGGGAGTGCAAGTGCGTTGCTCAGGCATATCATTCATATCCAGAGCCGAATTCACATCAACGATTTTTGATGCTCCCGAACGCTTGATCATAATATTCGAAGGCTTGAGATCACCATGAACAATTTCTTCACGGTGCAAAGCTGCCAACGCAGAAAGGCATTCGCGAATGATTGCTACAGCGATACCCGGTTTCAGCCGAGGTCTCAAAGGACCAGCGGTCGCGATGACATTATTGATGTAATCCCAGCGCCTTTCGCTGACGCGTTCTTTGGCCCGCACCAACATGGCTGGTGTAAGCAATCTGTCCAGATCGTAGCCATCGACCCATTCCATTTCCATAATGCGAATACGATTTCGCTCGGTAAAATTCTGGACATCGATCAGTCCATCGTGCTGTATTTTTGCTACACGCCCCGCTACTTGCGCTATCCGCTGCATCGCTTGGTTGTACGTCTGCTGGCTGGCGAATCTTTCTGGAGAAAAAACCTTGAGCGCTACGGGCAAGGTAAATCCATCCGAGCCGCGACGATCGCTAAGATAGACTACGCCTTGTCCGCCGGTTCCCAGTAGGCGACGAAACCGCAAATGCTCGGTCCATCCCATGTACTTCTTTTCGAGAATCCGCTCGTAACGCTCATAGAGATCCGTCGGGCAGCGTTTCGCTTCGGCTCCACCAAAAGTGATGGTTCGCGTTCCCTGCAAAATGGTTGTCGATAAATTCATACCAATTTCTTGAGCGCTAGCTCATGCCTGCTGAGGGTGCATTCGTCTAGTAGGCGGTGATTCGTCTAGCAAACATAGTGTTAGAACGTGTCTACCTTTCTTGGGGTAGGACGTACGACTCCCTTTGTTCCTGATTGATTAGTTAAATTTTACTCTCATGGTATCCCAAGAGTCCAGATCGCTCAAAGTGGCCAAGAATGCTTTATCTGCAAATGGACAAAGGATTTACCGTTCCTTGGGCATTCGATCGGAGCTTAAAATCTCTGGGGAATACTTCAAATCCTCTGAGTTCAACCGTCTCCTANACGAAGGACCCCAATTCTTTCACTCCCGTTCGGACTGTTGTTCAATATTCTATTTGGCAAATCTGAGCAGCACAGCCACCAGAATGCAATCTCTCCCAGGACAACAACCCGACCAGGGAACGATTACCAACTCATAATATCTTCAGGTGATGGGAACCCCAGTTGTTTATCAACTCTGTTTAAGAGAGGCTGTCCTGATTGGTAACGTTGCAGGTTTTGGCAGAAAAGTTCGGTGATATCATCGACGCGACTAGCTCGCTGGCCACCGACATGGGGTGTAATGATTACATTCGGCATGTCCCATAGTGGACTTTCAGGGGGCAACGGTTCGACTTCTGTGACATCCACGGCTGCTCCCCACAGATGTCCGGCTTGGAGCACTTGGATAAGATCTTCTTCAACAACCAGGGGCCCACGGGCAACATTTACTAACACAGCATCCGGAGGAAGCATTCTTAAACGACGAGCATCGATCATGCCCCGTGTATGCTCATTGAGTGGTGCCGCCAGGATGAGGATGTCGACTTGCGGAAGCATCTCATCCAGCGCATCGGCCGGCAACAACTTGTCTACGCAGGCAATCTCTTGCTCAGGATACCAGTCTGTTGCCAAAATCTGTGTGTCAAAAGCCTTGAGAACTCGGGCCAACAATCGGCCATTGCCTCCCATGCCGACAATACCAACTCGGGCGCCAAACAGATCACGTGTCGGTCGGCGGATAAACTCGTGCTGCTGTTGGGCGCGAAAAAAAGTGGGTAGGTCGCGCAACATACCACCCAGCAAAGCCATTGTATGATCCGTAACTTGCCGAGCCAAAACTCCCGATGCACTCGTAACGAGGATGTCAGCAGCTAGCACGCTTGGCACCAGGCAATGGTCCATACCAGCCGCAGAAGACTGAATCCATTGCAAACGCTTTGCTTCAACAACCTGCTCCCAGGGGACGGGCACTTTTGCATGTCCGCAATAAATATCTGCGCCCGGAAGCTCGGCGGCAATTCGTTCTTGCCCTGCATCAATAATCTCGGCATCAGGCCAGGCAGCCTGCAACTTCTCGATGTGTTGCGCCTCAACAGGATAACAAAGCACAATACGCGGCACTGAATTTTCTCACTTTAAATCTAAAAAAAGGAATTTGCAACCAGACACCATTTTAACTGGTGACCTCTGGAGAAAGTTTGCCAGACCTCATAGAATAGCAATTGATAAGTACGGTTGGAAAGGGCAGCCTCAGGTAACTCGCCTCGAACAATCTAGCACTCCAACAAACTTGTCCCTTCAACACATCTTCCCTCAATCAAGTACCCACCAAGTACCCACATTTATGAACCAGGCGAAATGACTATCTCTTCCTTTACCAATTGTATGGCAAAGCACATAAGTTTTAGTCCAAGTTACCCAGGGCGTGCCTATCGTGAGTGATAAAACATCAAACAACGTCCCACAGATACCAATAGCATGCGGGCAAACGGCTTGGCTCGCGATAGTCGGGCTCCTATTACTACGGTCCTGTATCGGCTGGCATTTTTTTAGCGAAGGTACAAAAAAGTTTGCTTACGATCCGGCTCGCGGAAAGTTGAGCCTCAACTTTTCTGCGGAGCCTTTTATGCGCCAGACCACAGGCCCCCTGGCCGGCCTGCTTAAAAACCAATTACCCAACTTTCATGATTGGGGAACTCTGCTGGCTGTCCCCAAGCAATCCCAGCCACTCACCTCGACAGAAATTACAGAACGGCAGGAGTGGCATAAACAATATGCTAGGAGGCGTGCAGAAGCCAAAAAAGAAAAGCAACCTCTGCCTATTGAATTCCCTGAATACGCACCCTACACGGCATGGGCTAATCAAATCATTGACGATCTCCGTCCACACCTGAAATCATACACTGAAATCCAAGGGATAACGAACGAACAATCAGCCCAGGCAGCCGAATTATTTCATCAACAACACCAGCATTTGGCGGATCTTTTGGATGAAGAAGAGGAGTCGATTACTGAGCTCCAACATGAGCTATGGCGACTCAAGAACATGCAAGCTGCAGGTGGAGCAGAGGACATCCCTTATCGACAAAAACGAATAACTGCCAAACAATACGAAACTTCTGACGCAGCCAATCAAGTCGTCGGCAAAGTTCGCAATATCGAACAAGAACTCATCAATGGCTTTCGTAGTCTGTTAACAGAAGAACAACAAAAGAACACCATGCTGGTAGACAATCTTGAATCGGCATTAGTGAATCCAAAACAGCGCAACCTGCATACCATAAATATTGGCATCGCCTGCCTTGTCACGGGAGTTGGCATTTGTTTTTTGCTTGGATTCTTGACACGTTTAGCCGCTTTGGGTGGCATCTTATTTTTGCTTTCGGTGATGCTTACCCAATTNCCNTGGAATCCCGAAGCAAACATAACCTATTTCTACTATCAGCTCGTGGAGTGCGCTGCGTTTTTTTCAATCCTGGCGTTTGGTGCCAGGCGGCTACCTGGCCTCGATTACATTTTGAGCGGCCTCTGGTGCCGTTGCTGTGGCAACAAGGCACCGTGAGCCAGCACTTACAATAAATACCAAATGCAACCATACGATTCCAAAGGTCTCGGCTATGAATTTAACTCCTGAAGAAAAAGCGGTCGGCAAAGATAACTTCCTGACCGCAATGGGAAGCACACGTCGCGAATTCCTCAAAGGCACTTTGATTGGAGGTGCGACAACCGGCGCCAGTATTGGAGCCATGTATTACGGGTACGGAGCTAAAGTCGATAATCCGGTACGTATTGGGATCATCGGCACAGGCGATGAAGGCAGCGTATTGATAGGAGCACTCAATCCTGAATACGTCGATGTGGTGGCAATAGCGGACATTCGCCCCTATAACATTTACCGCGCTTTCCATGGAGATGTTTCCAGCCCCAATGCCCAAAAAGCCCGTCCTGGATTGCTCAAAGTTTATGAAAAGGTGCATGGCTGGGAAACGCAAGCACAAGCCGAAGAGCACATTAAGGTTTATACCGACGATTACAAAAAGCTGCTCGAGGACCCCAACGTAGAAGCCGTCATCATTGCCTTGCCACTGTGGCTGCATGATGTGGCNNCAATCCAAGCCATGCGTGCCGGCAAACATGTCCTCACCGAAAAACTGATGGCGCGCACTGTGGGCCAATGCAAAGAAATGGCACGCGTAGCGAATGACACTAACATGCTACTTGCCACAGGACACCAACGTCATTACAGCATTCTGTATGCCAACGCTGTGGATCAGATTAAACAGGGATTGATTGGAGATATACACCACATCCGTGCCCAATGGCATCGTGGAAATATGCCCGGCAAGGACAGCTGGCAACCCCCCATGCCCACCAANATGATGTCCGAAGAGGATTACAAGAATGGTATTCGGGCAGCTCGCAAGCAAGGCAAGAAAGCTGAGCAGACATTTCTTCAGGAACACGCATTACTTGGTAAACTTTTTTCCTTACAGAAAAAGCTAACAAAGGCCAAAAAAGACAAGAAAGAAGCGGACATCAACACTTATTCAAAATACCTTAAGCAGGTTGAAGCCCAGCTTACCGATGAGCCCGTCAATGCAGCAAAACATGGCTACCAGAAGAAGACATTAGAGAATGGCTCCGGGTACGAGGTTTCGCCTCTGGAAGAACTCATCCGNTGGCGTCTCTGGGAACGCACGGGTGCTGGGTTGATGGCAGAGCTCGGCAGCCACCAACTGGATGCAGCGAGCATCTTCATTAGCGCTNAATATGGAGATGGTAAGAAGGTGAAGCCACTCAATGTCTTCGGGTCAGGTAGTCGGTCTATCTTTCCGCCAGACCGCGAAGTAGACGATCACGTCTACACCATCTTTGAATTCCCTGCTCCCGGGTACTTTAAGGAGGGGAGCGAAACCAAAGTGGCCGATCCCAACAAAAAAATTGTAGTCACCTATTCCTCCATCAACGGCAATGGGTATGGAGGTTACGGCGAAGTGGTGCTAGGCACTGCAGGCACCCTGATTCTCGAAAGAGAAAAAGAGGTCATGCTGTACAAAGGCTCTAGCACAAGCACCAACATCAAAGTGACCCAAGGCAAGGACGGCCCTCAACTGGATACGACTGAAAGTGGTGGTGGGCCGCAAGCCGCCCTGGCCCAAACGGCTATGCCNATGGATATCAGTAGGGGCTACCAGGAAGAGATCGAACACTGGGCCTGGTGCATTCGGAATCCATCTCCCGAAAATCAGCCGAAGTGCAATCCCGAGGTAGCTATGGCCGACGCTGTGATTGCTCTCACCTCAAACCTGGCCATGAAACAAAATCAGCGGATCGATTTTCAAGCTGCCTGGTTTGACATTGATAGCGACGAAACACCCGAAGGAATCCCACCTCGGCCATTAAACGAGCTTGTCTGATAAGCCCCTCAGGAATTCTGGTGCNACTGGCTTTAAAAGAGCATCGCGATTACCACCAGGCTCGCAAGTTGGATGCTCGTCCTACTGCTTTGAACATCTGGTATTTCGTAAATGAGCAGTAAGTGGTGTACGGGCACTACCGGATGGCTTGGCCTTACTCTATNCCCCCCCGAATCCTGGTGGATCCGGCTACAAAAANGCTGTGACTCTCCGCCAGNATTTGGCGCGCCGCTTNGGGGNTTCCATTCATCACTCGGAGAGTGATGGCTACAATCTATGCTTGAAGGGCTAGAACCTATCGAGCGAATCGATCCAANGTGTAATTTTCTCCTGCGTCGTGTTGTCCAACTTCGCTACCACATCGCTGGTGGGTGGGCGATTCAGCCAACTGACCGGGTACCGCACATCACGAAGTCGTTGTACNTCTCGACGAATGAGTGGCCNTAAGGAGGAGTTTGTCGATTCGACTACAAGTAAGGCTACCCGGCTATTGGGATTGATTTCAGGGATGCTAAAGGTACGGGGCAGGGGGGAGTCAATGCCAATGGCTCCTCCAAAGACATTGGGTTTTGACAGGGCCAACGCCAAGGCTAGCTGCCCCGCTTTGCCAGCACCGGCAATGGCGACACGATTTGGATCGGCTGCAATCTGTTTTGACGCTTTACTAACCAGGCGATCTAAATATTTCAAGTCTTCAGTCGTCCAACGTTCATCCTCCTGGGGACGAGCAATCACCAGAGCCATTTGCAGACGCTGGCAAGCCTCCTGCCAGACAGACAATAGCAAGGAATCCTTCGAGGCTTGTCCTTTCCCAAGCCAAACCAGTAGGCCAATGCGCTGGGTCTTNTCAAACGCAGGTGCATAGATATGGGATTCTTGTGAGAACGTTGGCAGTTTCAGCGGTTGCAAAACTGNTTGCGCTTGCGGAGATTCATGTTTGGACGGCTTCTCCTCATTAGGAATAGCAACATTCGAAACGGGCAGTGCCGAGGCAGATAAAATCTCTTCAGGTAAAGTCGCCAATTCTGCGGNTAACGATATTTCATTCTGCTGACGGAGCACCGTGAGTTGGACCGACTCCGCCGGTTGACGCTGGCTGATGGTACNGATTGCAGCCTTGATACTGCCAATTGGAGTTTGCTCGATTTTTAGCAGGCGATCTTCGGCTTGCAATCCTGCCAGGGCCGCTGGACTTTCTGGCCAAACAGAGCGGACTAAAATACCCTTTCCAGATTCACTCTTCTTGGTACGCCCTGGGAGAATTCCTAAAAAGGGTAGTTCGTAAGGAGCCAGCTCACCGGCTAGCGTAATTTGGGTTTCCAAGCTTTGATCGCCTCGCTGCACAGTAGCTAACAAGGATTCGCCCGCATACCGGGGCGTCACCTGAAAACGCAGTTGCGATTGAGTCGTTATCTCAACATGATTGATCGAAGTTATTACATCATCAGNTTGCCAGCCCGCCAGGGCTGCGGGAGAGCTGGGCCAGACGTAAGTGATTTTTGGCGTCTGCAAGTGCGGGTTTCCATCCACCATGGCAATCCCAAGTTTTCCNGGCAACAAATCTTCGCTCTGCTGCCAACGAGGTAGCATCGCAAATACATGCTCCAGAGGAACCGCAAAGCCAATTCCCGAATCATAGAATTCAGCACCCGCCAATTCATCGCTACTGGCCTTTCCTCCTGATTGGGGTGCCATGGGTACCAGAATGCCATAGACCATGCCTCGCAAATCAACCAAGGGTCCCCCATAATTGGCTACTGAAATACTGGCATCGGTCTGCAAGACACGCCCATACATGCGGTTGGTGCCACTAATAATCCCTGTGGAGACACNCACACGATCTGCCTGAAAAGTTCTCCCTAAGGCGATTGCCCAATTGCCAACTTGGATCTGGTCCTGTGGTACTGCTGCGGGAACTGGGAGTTGCACATCCGTTTCGACTTTTAATAACACAAGCATACGATTTGTATCGCGCGCTATGAGTTTGGCCGCAACCTGAGAAGCATCTGGCAATCGGACCAATATAGACGTCGGCTGTTGTGCAAAGTTGAAAGCACTGGACACAATGTATCCGTCGGATGAAACGATGAGCCCCGTCGTAGGTCCCTTTGCAATCAGTGTTTTTTCGACACGCTCCAAACCTCCCACCGNNCGTATTTGCACTACAGAGTCGGATACTGCATCAATTGCAGCACGTACTGACTGCTGCTCGAGATAAGCCAAATCGGCAGTNGCAGNCTGTGNCGGCAAGGCAGACAAGCAAGCGAAAACTAGCGCNGGCATCACTATCAGACAAACGTGTCTCATGGTTTCTTGGCTTCTTACTGTGCGGTGTTTGCGGTAGCCTTTTCTACAACCTCAGAATCGTCTGCGTGGAGTGTAAACTCCNGCAATGCTGCTTCACGCAGTACCGAGATAGTAATCTCCTCGTCACGTTCATGTTGCAANAATTCTTCAAAAAGATTCCGGCAAGAGTTNATTGGCGCATCGCCAACAAACACAACCAGATCATTCACACGAAGACCAGCCAGGTCGGCAGAAGAGTTCCTGCGCACCGAATCGATATACGACGGAGTACGTTCAAGNACATCCGGGATCATNACAAGACCGAGATCCTCCGCTTTGAGAGGTGNCTCAACAGCACTAGCATTCGTTTGCTTACTTCTTACATCTCCTGACAGCATATTCTTGATGGCAGATTGGATGTCTGCCATAGGCAAAGCATAGTTCAGCCAGGTCCCCGTCGTACGGCTACGCAACTCTTTACCTAACACACCCAGTAGTCTTCCGTTCCAATCCACAAGGGCACCCCCTGCAGCTCCTGGATTATTCACGCTCACATCAAGCACATAAACCTTGCCACGGTAGCGGCTGCGATAGGCCCCTCGTCTTGCGTCCAGTGGAGCCAGAGCAGTCACAACGCCTTGCATAACACTGACTTCTTCATCCCNTGTAGCAATACCAAAGACATTGGCCAGTGCCAATACGCGCTGCCCTTCGACCACCTGTNGTTTTTCGTAATTTTGCAAATCGTAAAAAGATACTTCTTCTCCATCCAAGGGCAACTGCAGCACGGCCAGGTCCAGCAGGGGATCACTTCCTACCAATTCGGCTTGCCATCTGCGACCATCGTNCGAAACGACCGTTAAATCTTCGGTGTCGAGCACATAACTCCAAGCAGTAAGCACGTGGCCTTGGGATGAAATAAGAATTCCCGTTTGATAAGCTTCCAACTGCCGTAGCCCACCCGCACCATAGATTTTTACTACCTTCGCTTGTGCTTCGCGCAACGATGTCTTCCAATCACCAGCAAAGACCGGACANGCTGCCGAGAAAAACAGCAAAGGCAACCAAGCCCATTGGCAANGCCTACGACTCATCGCCAATCTCCCATGTTTCGATTTCGAATTCGACAGGATCTTCGTCGCCATATTGCAATAGCCAGTGGCTGGGGATACGACGACCATTNATTTTGCCATATCGGATAAATCGAATCTGACATGGATCACTTTGCTCATCCGGAAACATTTCGAGTCCACGGAGTTCTCCATTTTCCGGAGAAAACAGAAAGCGAATTTCTGTCCCCGCATAAATTCCAACCAGACAATCCATCAACTCGCCCGCAGGGCCATTGGGCAATTGCCCCAAATAAGAGACTTCACCATATTGCCTGAGACCTTTTTCGAGCATGCGATGCCACAGGTGGAGCGTGAGCAGCAGTCCGCCAGATCGGGGCGGGCTGAGCTGCCGCTCCAGGTCATGCGTAAATTTTGCCTCGAATTTACCGCGGCCCGANTGCAGTTTTGCTCCTTGCGAATACAACTGCAAATCAAAATTAGAGCCGTCCAAGCGCCCCTGGATAATCCAGCCAAGATTCCCTCCTGAGGGGCCGATCAACTGCTGTCCATCGTCTTCCCTATAGTGCCCCCAAAGGTTTTCTTGCTTCAGCAGGTTGTACCAATAGTTTGCATAGCCGCGCCGCTGCTCATAACGCGCCGCCACGGCCGACGGCAGCTTCGGCTTTTTGCGTCCAAACTCCGGGAAAATCGATTTNGGCTTTTTCTCATTCTCATCGTCAGGTTTGGGGATTTCTCCCTCCGGAGGACGCAACGGACGGGGTTCTTGCTGTCCGATCATTGTGTAAAGCTGATTCGGATCATGNAGACTCATCAATCGCACAAACGTATCAAAAGTTTCTCCTTCGCGCCGATAAGTCAGCGGCACACTCCACCCAGNCGGAAAAATACCCAAGGCATTCTTAAGACGATTGGCNCTGGTTATTTGNCGGCCGGCAAATTGCACTATCTCATCGCCATAGCGCAATCCACGGCGGTAGGCGTCGCTCGANTCCAAAATATCATTGATAACCACCCTTCCATCTTCTTCTGTGGATACCGTAGCACCTAANGAAGCATGATCNACAATCCTGCCTCCCATCAGATGTGACAAAAAATTATTTATCTGGTTGATTGAGATCGCATATCCGACCCCCACATTCACGCGACCACGTTTTTCGAAAGAACCTCGTCCATTAATGCCTATCAACTTGCCTGAGNCATCAAACAAAGGACCACCGGAATTGCCTGGATTAATTGCAGCATCCGTTTGAAGGCAGTCCGAGTATTCAAGCAACGTCCCCGCCGGGTATTGGTATCTCTGGACGCCTGAAATCATTCCATAACTTACAGATGGCGTNAAATCATCCGCCAATAGAAAAGGATTGCCAATAACAAACGCCCAGTCACCGACCTGGACCCTATCGCTATCCCCTATTTCTGCTACTGGAAAATCATCTCTGCCCAGGAGTTGTATCAAGGCCACGTCTCCCACAGGATCGATGCCGACGATGACCGCATCGTAGACCTTACCATCAGGAAGGCCACATTTCATGGCAACCCCGCTCCCAGCAGTTACATGAAAATTTGACAAGGCATAACCGTCTGAAGAAATAAGGACCCCCGAACCTCCACCTTCTCCATTCGCGTCAAAAACGGCCACTGTCGCAGCAGACGCCCGTTGGATAACTTTGATGCGCGTTTGCTCAGCTTGCAGCACAACATCATGTACTTGCAACTCAGCCATAACAGGACGCATAAAGAACAAGAACACCAATAGCATTAAGAATTGTTTCATTGACTTACCCGCGCCTCCACCAGATGCACACGGTCGCCGTAATCTAGATTGTCTCCATAGTCAACTACGATGCGCAGTACTTTTGATGAGGCAAGATCCGCTTCGATTCCAACTGGCGCTGCTCGCCCACTAATATCACCTTGCCATATCAACTGCTTTCCAGAATAAACCATCAACGTGACATGGCCTTCACTTACTGTTGCTGGATCGATCCCTGCGATACAAATAAAACGACGCATGGAAGCGGGGATGCGATATTGCAATTCTGTCCGACTCCGTAGAGCCAGTCCTTTGGTATAGGTTTTTTTCTCAGCCTGCTGGAAGCCATAACTTTCATCAGTGCCTGACTCAGGCCAGAGGAGTGAGAGCGAGGAGCCCAAAAATGACTGATCAAGGCGTGGCAATCCATGTTGCATGATCAATTCTGCTGAGGCAGGCAATCCGATCATGGGCGACCAGCCCTGCCGTATCGGCTTCAAGTCACTCAGATACACGAGTTTACCTGCTGAATAATCTGCCTCTTTCAACAGGGGCAATGGAATCTCCAGCCTAAGGCCTGAGCAGGTCGACAACATCAAAAGGTCGCCGACCAGTTGAACCTGGTTCGCCTGTAGGCGCGCGCCATCCACTGCTGTTAGAACACATGCTAAATCTTTTGATTGCGAGGGATGTGCGTGGTAATAAGCCAAAGCGGCAACTTTACTAAGCTTCACCGGTATCTGCTCACCATCCCAATTGAAATTTATTGTTTCAGAGGTAACATCCCCCAGGACTCCTGTGAGTTGATCGAGCAACTGAGATTGCTTTTTCTGGATCACCAGGACATCACCCACCAGATTGTCTGCAGCAAGTTTATTTTGCAACTCAAAAGCCGCAGCCTGGTCCGAGGTAAAATGCACCATCTGAATTTTATCCGTGGGCACACTTAACTTTGCTGTCGACCATGCTGTGGTAAAAACCGCCTGCCCTCTTTCCACTGCATATGAATTTATGGGCAAAACCGAATTGTCAACCAGCACCAAATAGGCCAATGCCGTATCTTGAGTGCCCGCCTGACCAGTAAAAATCGGATCTGCAGAAACCTGATCGAACGAAATATGCAAGAGTTGTTCATTTGCGATTTCCCGCCCCCGTTTCTCCGGGGAGGCCTCTCTCTCACCAGCAATTTGATTGCTTTCTTCCGCGCCTCCCCCCCTGGCGGCTCCTTCCTGTAGCATTGAACCGACCTCTTGGCCAACGCTTTCTTCATCTCTGTGAATTACGATTCCGTCTGGTGTCCAGTCCGTTACAAATCCGGCAACGCTCTCTCCTGAAACTGTCTTTACCGTCACCGGGAAGCCTGCAGAAACAACGTCCTGAGCAGCATTTAAAAACACGGCGATCAAGAAGAAAAATCTAGCTATTGAATTGTACAATGCGGCTACCCACCCTGGTTTTCATTGCGAGGTGTTGTTCGTGTCATCTGCCAATTCACGAAAATATTGTTCGATCAGCTCACGATAGTGAGCTGGAAATTCACGGCCAATTTGCTGCAAGGCTTGCTCACGCTCTTTGGGAGGCAGATCTCCCCAATCGGACTGGCTACCTATATCACGTTGATCCACTTGCATCGGAGCATGCATCGAAGGAAGGCGACTATCTGGCATAGGCTGTTGCCCTTGAGCCCCCCCCGAAGAAGAACTTTGCTGCTGCTGTTGTTGTTCGAGTTTTTCGATCATACGGTCCAAGGAATCCAGGACATCCTTCTCTACAACCCGTACCTGTTTGCCGGCATGTCCGATATTCAGCCTGCGCCGAACGTCATTCATGCGTCGTGCTACATGATCGAGCGAGTCATCCTTAAGTCCAGACAGGTCATGACTCAAAAGCCTGGCCACCTGCATAAAACGTTCGGGAAGTTCTTCCTCCCGCTCAAGCAATTGGACCAGGGCAACCCGGCTGTTATCAGGCTCAACAAGTTGCTGGTAGGCGACAGCACGATAAAAAAGCAGGCCGGCAGGGTCGACAACATGGATTGGCTTTAAATCCTCAAGGACCTGAATGACCGCTTCATAATGATTATGCTGGGCTAACCAGCGGGCATAATACAGCTTAAGATTGTTTCGCTTAAAAGGTGACATATTAGGATCGTTAATCCAGTAAGCATCCGGTGGCACAGGATAACTCGCCATGGCATTGCATTCATCCATAAGAACACGTGCACGCGTGTCGTCCAATCCAAAAGTTTCGATCACACGCTCAAGCAGCGAGGTTCCCTCCGCCTTGCGAAGATCAGCCAATGGCCAGAGTGAATAAGCCTTCTCATTTTGTTCCTTCTGCATATCCTCATGCTCAATCCATTCCACAACGCGTGCGCGCACGTCTTCATACTCAGGCAATTGCCAGCTTGGTTCAAAAGTCATTTCAGCACAGGCACGCGACGCATGGTGAACGGCAATGAACAAAAGACTGACGAGGCACACGAATTGCAGCCGCAACAAGATTCGNGTCTGATCATTCATAGCCACTACTCGTATTCCAACTAAACAATATCCTGCTATGCGACTACTCGCACAAACTACTTATCACCAATTTAACGAACGCCTTGCATTCCACATCCCAGCACTCTACATCCCAGTAATGAACTTTCTCTATTCTCTATTTGGCTCACAAAGGGTCTCTTCTTTTTTGCAAACCTCGTCTTGCCCCATCCTGAACATAGGTTGCACAAAGGGTATCGATTGCTGCTATTGATTTCGNCCAGACTCTAGATCGCGGGTGGCATTAAAAATATGTGCTTGTCGCCTCGCTAAAGCATTCAGGGCCTCACGCAACTCAACTTCCATCGCCTGCCGTTCTCCTAATAGTTTACCATAGCGGGAGGTACGACGATTGACACGGTTTTGTAAAGCTCGAATCATACGCAATTCTGCCAGCTGATCTACCAGACTTTTTTCATCCTGTTGACCTGGGCTTTGCTTTCCCTGAGAGGANGAATCTCTCAATTCCTTGAGTGCCTGCTTGAGTGCAGCAAGCGTTTCTTCCAATGCTTCGATAATGTCTTCTTCAAGCCCCTGCGTCAGGAGTCCTAACTTTACATTTCCGAGTCGCTGGGCCACTGTAACCATATCTTCGCGCGACTGTTCCATGGCGATAGGGAATGCAACCGAGGTACCATCTTCGTGGAGCAGGACAAGAGCCCGNTCGGCATCACGGACGATCGACTCCTCCTGACGCCTCAAGCGACCACTGGCAATCTCCAGTTCATGGGCTGGAACATCNACCTCAGATGCTGCCAGNCTTTTTGTTTGTTCATAAACTGCGACTTGTTCATCAAGCATCTTGCGAAATCTTGCTTCCAAGAGAACGAGCATCCTCTCTTTCTCTTCTTCACGTAGCTGACGAAGAATTCGCTCCAACTCAGCCTTGGCTTCTGCCAATTCACGCAGCGCCTGCTCTTGTTTTTCGAGGGCCTGTTCGCGTTTGGCTTTTTCCAGTTTTTCCTGAGCCTGCTGCATGCGTTGCTGCGATTTTTGCAGACGTTCNACAACNCGCTGCATGGGCGTTTGTTGCATCTCCGCCTGGGCATTTTCGTTGCCATCCGAAGAAGGTGGAGAATTTCCGTCCTGTCCCGGATTTTCCGACGCCCCCCCTTGATTCTGTTGCTCTGGCTGCTGTTGTTTGCTATTCGGTTTGTCGGATTGGTCCGGCGCCCCTTGCTTGTCCTGGGATGGTGGGCCTTGTCCCTTTGACCGTTCTTCACTTGAATTCTTGTCCGTAGGTTCTGGCTTTTTATTGCCTCCCGAAAGCGGACCTGCCTGCTGTTTTTCGGCTTTGCCAAGTTCTTCGTTGGATTGAATCCTGTCTTGAAGATTGCCAACAGCTTGGGCTGCTTTGCTTTGATCTCGGGCCGTTTTGTCCGCCTGATCTCCACCTTCGGTGCGTGCTTTCACACCCCGTTGCAAACGCATGATTTGTTTTATTTCTTCCAAGTACTTGCCGATACGTTTACGCTGCGATTCGATTTGGCGGTCTCGGTCTTCCTGCAATAGCAATTCCAAAAGTTCCTGCAGTTCCTTTTGCAATCCTTGCTGTCCACCCAGAGCAGACCCTAATTTCTCGTGATGCAGATCGCCAGTCACTGCCTCAAAACGGCCGGCAATGTCCTGCTCACGACTTTTCGAAATAAGTTCGCGAAGCAGTCGTGCCCGTCGAGGTTGTGTCGAACGAGTTAGTTCCGCCAGCCGACCAGCCAAGAGCTCCAGTCGGTCGTATCGATCAGCCAATCTACGTTGGCTGTCGGCAAGCTTCGAAGGCTCGGCATCCTGTTGTGCATAGAGTGGAAAAGCTACACACATGCAAAGTGAGAGCATAAAGCCTCTTGCCAGACAATGCTTGTTCTTACAATTCTCCAACCGTAATTCCCTCAGAAAACCTGCTTGTACAAAGAGGCCTGTAAAGCTGCCGTAAAATACACAAGAAACACAAAATGCGATAGACGACTATTTATTCTAGATTACGCCTCGCATGAAAATGCCTATCCGAAGAATCCTGACAGCTTGAACTCAATTGTCATCAAGGAGACTACGCAATTTTTGGCGACGTTCTTTTTTAGTGAGCTCCTTCAGTTTCTCGTGATCTTTTACAATGCCTCGTAGCAATTCTACGATCTCATTATAACTTTCCAACTCCAGCATGCGATCAAGCACTTGCTTCATAGCTTCCAAAACGACTTCACCTTCAGCGACAGTTCGTAGCTGGGATTCTTCAACCGACTGCTGGTTTCTATAGGCAACTTCCAGCAACTGAATCCTGGCTTCCAGTGCCGGCAACATTTTATCGCCAATATTACGCAATGGTTCTGCAATCCCTCCTACCAGTCGACGCTTGAGCTCTTCGGTATCGACGCGATTATTGATAAGCTCCTCAACAATATCTTCAAACCCTTCTGACACACCAAGAGTTTCATAAGCAATCTGGGTTACATTTTGCAAAGCCCCGCGGATACGCAATCGATCACGCTCTTGGATACGCTCTAATTCGCTTTGGCCCATTGTATCTTCGTCAGCCATTTCATGATCCGCTGTCTCAGAACCAGTGATTTGTCTGGAAGGAGTATCGATCGGGGTCAAGGGTTGAACTTGAATCCGAGTCAACAAGTCCTGAATCCCCGTCATCTTTTCGTAAATCGATTCAAAGCGTTGCCGCAAACTGAGTTCACGCTTCTCTAATTGTGCGCGCAACTCTGATTCTGTCACGATATCCAACAGAAAACGTTGGCTGGAGCCAATGTGCGGCTTTCCGCTCAAGTCATAAGCATCCCGGGCCTGGACTGCCAAAGTCAG
>PATG01000041.1 GCA_002713555.1 Planctomycetaceae bacterium | reverse complement strand
GGTATTCCAGTTATGGAAATGCAGCCTGCGCCTTGTCGCGACAACGGTCTGGCTGGCTACCCCCGCCTGTTCCCAGCCGCCCGCGGCGCGCACTTCCAAGCGGGCGGACAATGCATAGTCGCCGGTTGCCCCTGGAGTCCACTCGGCCTTAACGGCGGCCTCTTGGGCGTCCGGGAGCAACATGGCCTGCTTTTCGGCCAGCGGACGCTGACCGGCNCGCTCGCCTTCGGCCACGGAAAAGACCACCATCCCCATCGCCCCTTACGGGGCGCGGTCTGCTGAATTGGTCAAAGGTGGTCAACTTCTAGCTTGACGNGGTTCGTATTAGATGTTCAGGTGGGTGCCAGTAGTTTCCACAACGGATCGACCACAGCCGAGCACCACAAACATCAGAAAGATCTGCGAACTTTACCAATCATGAATGAAATTTTGCAACAATATTTGGGTTTGTCAGAACATGAGCGATTATCCTCCTACTGGGAATCCCAGGGCATGGGCAAAACACTTGCCCCTGAACTTGCCGATTTTCAGCATACTTGTGCTGAAATGTTTCGTTCGACATTCAATCCAGGGAATTCCGGCAATGCGGCTTTGTTGCTGCCGGAGGCACCTGCAGAATATGAGTCCATGAAACGAAATTCGCCAGGCAGTCGTGAGTTTGCACATGGCTATCAGGCTCCAGAGGCTTTTCGTGGCCGGTTCATTGTTTGTACGGCAGCCCAGCAACCGTTGGGGATTGCCGAATATGACCCACGGCGCTTGATTGGCGTGAATCAAGTCAGTGAGGATGGAAAGTCGTATGTGTCCCTGTGGGGAGCGCCTCGAGCCACTAGCGAAATTTTTTGTCACATCGAGCAGATGGCACAGACGCAGCTGCCTGCCAGCGGGCACGGGCATTTGTATCAATTGAGTGCAGCGATGCAGGGCAAAGGTACGCGTGTGGACCTGGCGTCGCTGAACGATTCGTTGGCTTGTTTCCTGGAAGTCGATTATTTGAAGCAGTATGGCTACCTCGAAGAGGCCGTTCCGGGCAACCCAACCTTTGGTCGGCAACTTGGAGCCGAAGCAAAACGGGTCAAGCAACCGGAAGGTTTTGCGGTGGTCGTATGGGGTACACATGGGTTCAGCGTGGCTGCCAANAGTCCATTGATGATGTGGTCGAAGATGGAGGAAGTTCGGCGGCAGTTTCAGATCACCCATGCGGCCCAGACGGCATTTGGCGGGATCGAGGCCGTGCGGCCAGAAACGATCAAGGGCCTGGTTGAACTATTTGGGATTCCGTTTGAGAAGGAGCAGTTGGACGTGATTCTATCCAGCAGTCAGGCGGGGGCCTTTTCCTGGAAGTCTGAAGATTAGTCGGTGAGAGCTTGGTAAGCAGTGGTCGAGCTGTTGACCTGGCCCATTGCAACACATCCTCGATCGAAGCGATCCTNGCAGATGGGGGCGGTGCTAGCTGNCAATCGGTAGTGATAAGTATGAGTGCTTTGTTTTAGCGGATCTTAGTACGTGCTTTAAGCTCTTGTTGGAAAGTGCTGCCTGGTGCGATGCTATGGATCCTTTGCCCTTCGATTCCAAATCGTCGGCACGACCCAAAGTGCCAGGACGTGTTCGCTTTGCTTCAGCTTGCGCCGCAAACGACCGTGGCTGCATCAACCGCAGACCAATTTCTCTCCCGCATATATCGGTTGGATTATGTGGCAGGTATGAGATGATGAGAACAAGCCCGAAATTAAAGTACCAGTTTCGAAAAGATGAAAAGATATTGAAATGATCGGAATAGGGATCAGATCAGGTGAAAGCGACTTAAAAAGATCCACTTTGGGAGGAGAAGGAACCTATGAATAATTGTGTTTCACGTCGCTCCTTTTTAGCCGCTACAGCTACGGCGGCAACGTTGAGCGTCGCTCCAGCAAAAATCGCTCGGGCGGGCCAATTCACGGGCAAGATTAAGAAAGCGGTAAAATATGGCATGGTCCAGGACGACATGCCGATCGAGGATAAGCTGCGCATGGTCAAAGATCTCGGTTACGACGGCATTGAGCCGCAGGCCAGTCATGGCAAGCGGCATCTTGACGTTACTGCTGCGGAGTTTGCGCGGGCTGCAGAAAAAGTTGACCTGCCGATCCATGGTGTGATTAATTCAGACGATCCAGATCTGCGCGCTGCCATCGACCAGGCAAAGATGTACGGTGCGAGTTCGGTGCTCACCACGCTTCCTGGCATGCCCAAACAAGGTTCGTATTTGGAGAACTATCGGGAGACGCAACAGATTCTCAAAGATGTTGCTCCNTATGCCGAAAAACACGAGATCCACGTTTTAATCGAAAACGTNTGGAACAGTTTTTTGATTGAGCCGCTGACGATGGCGCGTTATGTGGATGAGATCGACAGTCCGTTTGTGCAGGTCTACTTCGACGTGGGCAATGTGGTGCGGTGGGGTTGGCCCCAACATTGGATTGAGGTGCTCGGCAAGCGTATCGTGAAGCTCGATATCAAGGAATTCGATCTCAAAGTGGCGTACCAGAAGGGGATGTTGAAGGCATTTGCCAATCCTCTCGGACAGGGCTCTGTGGAGTGGGACAAGGTGCGTATTGAACTGGCAAAGATTAACTTCACAGGCTGGGCGACTGCAGAAGTTCAGGGGGGAGACAAAACGCGACTTGCGCAAATTGCCCAACGGATGGATCGCGTGTTGGACCTATAGAGGCGAATTGGGGACAAGGGTCGCTTACCTGGAAATAACCCCCGTCCCCTTTTAGGTTCCCCCTTTTACGTTTCATCGCTAAACAGAATGCGGCTAAGGCGAGCACAAAGCTGGTGGGTTCGGGGACTGCTGCCGACCCACTGACAGTAGCTGCCGACGCAACCGTTCCATGGTTCAATTCTCAATCAGAAAGCAGACCTACACTTGGATCACGTTGCTGCAGGAGAAAGTCCGAACCGTCCACACCGCCATCACCGTCGAAGTCACCTGGATTCGATGGTTCGGTTACGTAATACACGCCGAAATTATTCCCGACATTTCGTTCCCTTCGAAGCCCCCAACCTGTACCTACCGGGTGGTTAAGTAGTTCACTCTTGTCGGAGTCGCTATTGTCCGGATTCCACCAAGCCATCGTTGTCGATCCTCCACCGTCCATGTTGAGCCCGGTGTAAGCCCCAAAGTGCTTCAGCCAAGACCCAACTTCTCCCGTCGTGGCCCCTTCGCTGAAGAGCTGACGACCATCAATCGTCATCAGATAGATATATCGATCATCCTGGGATAGCCCAATCCCCGTCCGCGGATGAACGTCGCTACCGCCACCGATTGGGTTCCCGTTGGAGAGTACAAAGCTGAACNCCGTGACAGCTGTCTGGACATTGGTGATGTCGTAGCCAGAACCGGTTGACGCCAAGCTGACTGTGCCGCCGTTTTCCACGATCACGGAAGGTGCTCCGCTGCCAGGAGATACCAGCGTGCCTTCTGATACTGCTAACCCCAACATATTGGCNGGGCCTTCTGTGTTCCAGTCGTCCGGCGCAACTGGTGGCCAAGGCGACCAAGGCCCGGCATTGATCGCGGCAACTACTTTTGTTTCAGTTGTCTGAGATTCGCTGATGAAGGTTCGCGTCGTCTTCCGTCGGGTCTCTTTCACGTTCTCTATCCAAGAAGAGGATCGGGATGTGGAAAAAAATCTCAGGTTAGGAGTTGTCGTATCGATCTGCAGGGCGTCGATATTTATCGATCGAGGGCTGGAAACCGACACCGCTGCATACTTGATTCCTGGATAAGAGCCGAGTTCTGCCACTCCGCTCCAATCAAACAGCCCCGATTGGGCAAGGGCGGTGGAAGCTGCGAGCAGGAAAGCCAACGGCGTACACAAAACTAAACGCAAAACGGTAACGGTTCTCATCTGTTCAAATTCCTTTCGATTTGCTCATCAATCTGATTTCCTCTCGGCCCACGCCTTTCGCCGCTCGACGAGGATCTTCAACGGCAGCATGCAATTCCTAATGTAGTTCTTCTGCAACGACTAGAGTGGGCAACACGATGGAGTTCTAACATCCGGAAAAAACTAGAGTTGGCGGAGTNGCCGAATTTTGTTTCATGCACCGGCAGCTAATGGGTGCTTTGACCTTTCTCTATTAATTATCCAGATATCTAAAAACTATACAATTTTTCTGTCATTGGAGCCGGGCGGGGGTTACGGAGGTTGATTTACGCTTAGGTGACTGCCATGGGGATTTCAAGTGCTGACTAAAAAATCATCTTGGTGCGTACGTTTTTGCGCCCCACGCTTGGAGGTCGACTGATGGTATGGGCGGCACCTAAAGCGGGCATGGCACGTGATGAAAAAATATTTGAAGCACACTGTCTCACTTATCAAGAACTTGTCTACCTGTGGATTGGTGTGCAGTTGTTGGTGATTTGGCGGTTCTTAGAGACTGGCGCTCGATGTTATCACCAAGCGAATTGCGCAATTTGATGAACCGTGTGTCAGCGAGAACCGCTAGTTTGTAGAGGGCCATTATTGTCAAAGGTTCGTTCAAGAAGTAAAGTAAGACAGTAACAATAATGGCATCAGCCGCCACAGATGGAAATCGGTTGTATTACTATAACTCTCAGAATAATGTCTTGTCAAAACAATGTCTTATCTCTCTAGCACCGATCGTCGGCAATTCATAACAAGCGTAACCGCTGTCGGTGCCTTAGGGACAGTTGGTTGTCGGAATACAAAAAGCTCCAAAGAGTCCGACAAACGGGGAGCTGGTTTGCGACTCGACTTCGTTGCCCACGGATCGAATGCCGATGCCTTCTGGGGTGCCCAGCACAACGGGTTTATGGATTTTTGTGAGGCGTACGGTGTGCAAGGACGTTTTTTGGGTACACGCTTGGATGGTGACATCGGCGAAATGTTGGCCAATCTCGATAGCGTGCTATCCGGGCCGGGTGCTGGGTTGGCACTCCCCATTTCCAATGCCAAAACCTTTACCGAACCTGTGCAACAAGCTATCGACCAAGGAATTGCCGTCGTCGCGGTGAATATTCCCGACTTTCGCCAGCCGCCNGACCGACTTCCCTATTTGCGATATGTCGGTGGCGAACCAGTAGCAACTGGGAAAGCAAATGCGCGGATGACTGTAGATGCATTCAGCAAACTCACTGGCCGCCCTCCGAAACGTGCGGTCTATTTGAACCATGTTCCCGGTGTCGAAGTACTTGACTATCGTGGGCAAGGGATGCAAGCAGTGTTCGATGCTGAGGGGACACTGTTTGACACTTTAGTAATCACTGGTGATCCGGCCAGTGCACAAGACACGATACGTGCGTACCTTCGCAAGAACCCAGATGTGGAAACCATTCAAACCGGCAACAGTCGACCTGCAGCGTGGGCAATCCAGTTGTTGAAAGAGATGGGAATGCTCGGCCGAGTATCGGGTCCCCACGAAGAGGGCCAGATTTATGTCGGATCGATCGATATCGATCCAGNATTATTACAAATGATTGCCGATAACGAGTGCCTGGGAACGATCGATGAACAACCCTACATGCAGGGTTGGTATGCGGCACAAATGCTTTACCATTGGATCAAGTACAAGTTCATGCCGGGACGCGATATTTCGACGGGACCACTCGTCGTACAAGATCGAAATCTCGTCAATTCATTGATTGAACAAGCCAAACAGGGAATACGTGCATGACGAGTGAAACGCCATCCTCGATTCCCTTTTCGAGGCTACAGCGCTGGCTAGCCCGATTTCCGGAATCAGGCGTTCTCTTGGTATTTGTGCTTACAGCGATTTTGCTCGCTGTCGAATCGCCACAGTTTCGTGGTCATGAGAATGCAACCGCCATCATGACCCGATCAGCAGAAATCGGAATCATCGCCTGCGGCGTTTCGCTGTTGATGATCGCAGGCGAATTCGACATCTCGGTAGGTTCGCTAGTGGTGTTGTCGATTTATGTATTTACGGGCCTGACAAATTTAAACTGTTCGCCGCCGCTGGCGATGGGACTTGCTGTGCTGGCAGGTGCAGCCGCGGGTCTACTCAATGGACTTATCACTCTACTTCTCAACATTCCGTCATTCATTACAACACTTGGAGCCATGCTNTTTTGGCGCGGCATTGTCATTTTCGTGCTCTCCGGTTCGTTTATGTCGTACCATGGAGATGACGCCTGGTTAGCTCCGTTTGGATCGATTCTATTTTCTCACTTTCGCGCAACCGTCCTTTGGTTCCTGGCTGTGGCTATCGTTTTGCAATTTGCTTTGGTGCGCACACCGTTTGGTAATTGGGTACTTGCCGCTGGAGGTAATGCACAAGCGGCTCGCAACGTGGGAGTTCCGGTCCTTAAGGTCAAGCTCGCTTGTTTCACAATTTGCGGTGGNCTGGCAGCGCTAGCAGGCATTGCCTACGTCGCACGCTATAAAACCATGCAAGTCTCTGTTGGACAAGGATTCGAATTAGAAGCAATCGCCGCAGCGGTTATCGGCGGTACCATACTGACAGGAGGAAAGGGGAGCATCCTGGGAACCGTGATAGGCGTGCTATTCGTCAGTATGGTACGTAACGGCCTAGTACACTTGCTCGATAGCTCCTACCTACACTACCCCGTAACTGGAGTGCTGCTCATTATTGCAGTCATCATCAACCGCCGGATCAGTGCACTGACCCATTGAGAGTGTACTTCGTTATGACTACCCAACCCCCACCGTTGCTTGCCGTCCACGACATACACAAGCGGTTTGCTGCGGTTGAGGCAGTACGTGGCGTCGATTTAACCGTCGCGTCGGGGCAAGTGGTAGCGCTATTGGGTGATAACGGAGCCGGCAAGAGCACACTCGTAAAAATCATTGCCGGCGTTTTCCCTCAGGATAAAGGACTGTTGGAATTTGCAGGTCAAAGAAAAAAATGGCGCAGCCCACGTGATTCGAGAGCAGCTGGGATCGAAGTAGTTTATCAAGACTTGGGGCTGGTTCCTTGGCTGAGCATCGCACGCAATTTTTTTCTTGGTAAGGAATTGACAACCCGTTGGGGAACACTCGATCTACCTCGGATGCGCACCATTGCCCAAAAGTGCGTCGCAGAGTTGGGGATTTCGTTGGACGACGTAGATCGCCCTGTGGGCCGATTCTCCGGTGGGCAACAAAAGGCCGTGGCGATAGCACGAAGTCTCTATTTTGGTGTGCGTTTGATGATCCTCGACGAACCGACCGCCGCGCTTAGCGTTGGCGAAACTAGGACGGTACTCCGTGTTGTTAGCGATTTGCGACAACGCGGAATAGCCGTGATCCTGATCACACACAACATGCATCATGCCTTGGAAGTGGCTGATCGCTTCGTTGTGGTATCCGAGGGTAAGAAAGTCCTTGACGCCAATCGCGATGAGGTGGATCACGCTATCTTAGAACGAACCATAGTCGATGGGGTCGGAATGGTGTGAATCCACGGTCTATTCGTCCGAAACGTGACCAATTGGCGGAAATCCGTGCTGCTCCCGATGAAGTGGATTATCATAGTACTGTGTCGTCTTAAACCACTCGTGACGACCATCGCCAGCCTCGTGCGCTACTCTCGTCCTTAAGTCGTTAAGTTCATCATCATCATAAGGGACGAACTCGCGCGCAATGGCCAGGTCCTGTTCCAGATTCTTTTCGTCTTCTATCCCACAGATAAGACAGGAAATTGGCAGCGAAAGCGCGTAGCGCCGACATTCCTGGGCTGTTAAACCCGTTCGGAGAATCTGAGCACCGCCGCCCAACGATTTCATGCCCAGGCAGGCAATCCCTCGACTATTTAGCACCGGCAAGACTTCTCGTTGAAAACTACGGAAGTGGTAGTCAGGAATATTGATCGGCATTTGGCAACTATCCCAATCAAAATCTTGCTCCAGCATTTTAAGATGGATATGTGGACTTTTGTGCCCCGTAAAACCGATGTAGCGGATTTTTCCGGCGTCGCGCGCAGCAAGTGCGGCTTCCAGTGCGCCACCAGCCTCGCAGACCCACTCAGGATCGTTATCCCAATTGATCTCGTGAAATTGCCAAAGGTCGATGGTATCTGTTTGCAACCTGCGCAAACTGTCGTGTAAGTTTGATTCGGCTGTGGCTCGGTCGCGTCCACAAACTTTGGTCATGAGAAATACATCATCGCGTCGATCACAGAGTGCTTTGCCGAGCCGTCGCTCCGACTCACCATCATCGTAATCCCAGGCTGTATCGATGAATGTAATCCCTTCAGCAACTGCCCGTTGGATCAGCTTGATGCAGGTTGGCTCATCACTATGCGCCCGACACAAATTGCCTCCACCCAGTCCGATGCAAGAAATCGTTTCATTGGTTCGGCCAAATTGCCTCAGCGGAATACCACCTGAGTTTTTCATGAGATTCCCGATAGTTCAAAAATATGTGCATTAAATTGCTTGAATCGTGCAACACAACGGACGCACTGATTGTTTGCTCTTACAACTTATAGTAAATTTAGTGGACGAATCCAAGTCGCCAATTTGTAGCGAATCTAGTTGACGGAATAGAACTTGGACCGCGCACAGGTTACAACGTTTAAGAAAGCCATCTAACGTGCAATTCAATTACTACTGTCCGACAGAGTTGCGCGTCGGTCGAGGACAACTCGCCTCACTGGCCGAATCGGTAGACGAGCTCGGCAAGCGGCCCCTGGTAGTCATCGATCCCGATGTGCGAAAGGTTTCCGCATCTGCTCAACAGTCCTGCACTGTGCTAAGCCGCAGTGGCTTGTCAGCTGAGATTTTTGAGGAGATTCCTTCGAATCCTAATATTGAAACCGTGACCGCCGGTGCGGAAGTCTTTCGTAAACATCAGGCTGATGTTGTCGTTGCAATCGGTGGAGGCAGCGCGCTGGACTCCGCCAAGGCAATCGCCGCCGTCGCCGAGCACGGAGGTTCGATCTGGGACTATATCGGAGACGATTTGGTGCCCGGACCCATTGCGCCGATTGTGGCCGTTCCTACAACGGCTGGAACTGGAAGCGAAACGACTCCCTTTGCCGTCTTTACGGACAAGGGATCACGACGCAAAGACGGCATGTACAGCCGCTATTTCTATCCGCGATTGTCGATTCTTGATCCCGAAATCTATTGCACTCTGCCGCCACAAATTACAGCTGAAACGGGCATGGATGCACTAGCCCACGCCATCGAAGGTTTCACCGCACGCACCAAAAATTCTCTCTGCAATTCTTTGGCACTAGAGGCCGTACGACTCATTGCCCGATCTTTAACAATATCTGTCCAAGATGGTTCGAATCTGGAAGCCCGCCAAGAGATGGCCCTTGCCAGTGCGCTGGCAGGCATCGTGATCACACACTGCGGCGTTGGCGCTGCCCACGGCGTGGGAATGAGTTTGGGCGGACTCTACGACGTTCCGCATGGCAGGGCCATTGCGATGCTGCTCCCTTCCGTGATGGAATTCAACCGGCAAGCAGCCCCTGACCAATTCGCTGCATTGCACCGGGTTTTCCAGGGGGCAGATCCCGACATGGATCAGCAGCAAAACGTGGCAGAGATTGTTTCAGCATTGGCTCGTAAGATTGGCATTCCTGTCAAACTGTCGGATCTAGGTGTTAGATCAGAACAAATTGATGAGCTTCTCAATGATGCGATGTCCCGCCAAGACATGCAGAACAACGCACGCACAATTGATCGTGCTGATGCCGAACAATTGCTGCGAACACTCCTCTAATTAGTCGATAATCCTGGTGTATTGGGTATGGTCAGTCTATTTTTAAATGCTAAGTGCCATTCGGCATGAACCCCTACGCACCTTAGAAGATGGCCATTTGCAACAGAGGTGGGCATCATCCACATACCTGTAAGAGCAGACGTAAAGCCTGATGCCACCCCATTGTTGCCTTTGGCGGGAGGCGCCAAAGCGACTAAAATCAATTTCAGAACAATTCACCGATACAAGATGTTGAAGAAGAAAAAAGTCCATGACTTGTGCTAGACCTACATGTCCAGCCAAAACCTTTCTGCCGACGTATGTCGCCACGGTACTACTCCTAGCGTGTGAGCTTGCCGGGGCACAACCGCCGGAGGAGAGTTGGTGGAAGGGCAACCTGCAAACGCAGTCCTATTGGAGCGATGGCGACTTAATGCCGGAAGATGTGGCTGCGTGGTACAAGCGAAACGGGTTTCATTTTATTGCTCTCTCTGACCACGACCGTCCACCTGTTGGTGAGCGGTGGAAGAAGATTGCAATCCAAGAGAACCCCGAGGAGGTTTGGCAGACCGTCCACCCAGACATTTTGAAGCAATACCGAGCCAACTACGGAGACGCATGGGTCGAAACGCGCCTGCATGATGATCACCATGAAGTGCGACTTAAGCCGATTAGCGAGTTTGGGCCGTTGCTAAATGAAGCTCAGCGGTTTTTGGTCATGCCTAGTCACCAGATTTATACACATGTCGAAGACGAATTTGGCCGCGTACAACCGACCAATCCGGGCGGGGCATGGCTTGATATCGCAAACTCGACGTCTGTAATCACGCCTGCCCGCAGTCGCAAGCCGAGCGAGGCGCTTCAGAAGACGGTTGACCGCGTGCACCAGTACTCTGAATCCTCCGGTCGTCCCATACTTTTAGGTCTTGCTCACCCAAACTACGAGTGGCAGCTAACTGCTGAGGACATCGTCGGCATTGATGGACTTCGATACTTGGAGATCTACACGGCTCTTTCGTTCTGCCACAGCGAAGGCGACAAGCTACGCGCAAGCGCGGAACGGATTTGGGATATTCTACTTACGCGGCGTTTGGCAGAACTTAACAAACCGCTGGTCTACGGACTGGCGTCTGATGATGCCCACACATTTTGTGCCCTACCCGGTATGCGTTCCTGGGGCCGTCCCGGGCGCGGATGGATTATGGTTCGGGCTCGATACCTGACGCCGGAGTCTCTTTTCACGGCTATGGAGCAAGGTAACTTTTATGCAAGCTCCGGTGTTTTGCTGAGCGATGTAGGACACAATGAGAGCGGTCTCTCGGTAAAGGTTCGCAAGGAACAAGATGTCACATACACAACGCAATACGTTGGAACCCGTCGGAATTATGATCGATCATCATCGCCTGTAGTTGGCACGACAGGTACGCCTTTGCGCACCACACAACGTTATAGTGAGGATATTGGACGTGTTCTGTTTGAGACGAATGACACGTCGTCTACCTATCAGTTTCATGGTGACGAGATTTACGTTCGCGCACGGATTATTTCCGATAAGCCTCACTCCGACCCGAGCTGGAGAGGGCAAACAGAATGTGCTTGGACTCAACCAGTTGTGCCATAGAGGGCGGCCAGATTGTCGACCTCTCTCCCTACCAACTTCCTATCCAAATGTGGTGAGACTTATCACGGGTGGAAGCTCTGGATTTCTGGCAATCCGCTAGCCAGCTCCCGAGCGACCCTCTTTAGCATTGGAGGCATGTTCCTAGCCTGCTTCGGATGAGCAAACCGAAGCACCAAATTCTCAGGAATTTATCGTACAGCGGGGTACATGACCGACGGGGGAAAACGGCTATTTCCCAGGAAGCGGAGGTGTTCACGACCGCAGTAGGAAACTGCAGGAAGCTAAGTCCCTCCGGCGTACATGCCCGACGGTGGAAACAGAGGATAGCAAAATGCCCCCCAAAAGGGGCAATCGTTGACATCCTCACCTCCGTCGGTTTCTCCGTGGAGGCAGTTCTTCAAGGCACCCATGAGTCCTGATGAGAAATCCACAAGGGTTCTTGAGCTTGCAATGAATTAAATGAACTATATGAATCTGTGCGGTACTCTGTTACGCCAATTCCCAACTTTTGCGGTATTCACGCCGAATGAGCGGTGCGGCCTCAGGGACGTTGGTGGCTGCGAGATTCTTGGCGTCGTTTGGGGCGAGTTTACGGACCTGAGAGTGGCAAGAAGATGCCCGTTGCAGTTAGTAATCCAATCTTTGTAGACACGCAAGACAACGGCTTTCAGGCAAACGGCGACATGCTCGATCTCCCCCTGCCTGTGCTTACTGACCACAAACCCACCCACGGCCACGATCACTCCAACTACCGACCAAAGATGAATGACTAATGACAGTCGTTCCAGGTTCTCGAGTTGACGCAGAGTCATTACCCCGAAGGGGCTTCCCACTCAAAGCCCAGGGTACCCCGGCTTGACGAGATACCCTGGTTCTGTGACATTGCTTGCAGCTTACCCTGGAAGGGTTACACAATAATTGCACCACCAAGAGTGGCCGAAGAGGCTTTGACCGACGAGGCGCATGTCATAGAAGTGTACGCCAATCTGGTCGTCGGTCCGCCCTTCAACATTGTTTGGATCGAAATCGATATTGCGGCAGAGGGGTCATGAAGCAGGTTCGGATTATTGCGGCAGTCGTCCTGATCTTCATTGCGCCGATGTGTTCGGCGTTTGCAGAACAGAAAAGTACTTTGGCAGGCGCCGCCCGCATCGACATTACGCCCGACGGTCCTATTCGGTTAAGTGGCTACGGCGCTCGAAATCGCGAGTCTGAAGGGGTCGACCAGCGATTATTCGCCAAAGCACTGGCGATCGGTGGCGATGCGATGTCAGCGCCGGCCGTTCTCGTTACGTTTGACGGTATTGGCATTACCAGTGAATTGACCGACAAGATCGCTAAACGCTTGAATAAGCAGAAGGGTCTTGCTCCTGAACGGATCGCGATCTGTGCATCGCACACGCATTCGGCTCCCATGCTATCAAACCTGTTACCGACCATTTTCCGTGAACCGGTTCGGGAAGATCAGCAGGAGCGTATCGATGCGTATACAAATCTACTGGTGCGGAAGATTGTCCAAGTTGCCATCGAGGCGCTTGACGACCGACAACCTGCTTATCTGAGCTGGTCGAAATCGCAAGCAACTTTTGCCGCCAACCGGCGTACACCCGGAGGGCCCGTCGACCATTCGGTACCCGTGCTCCGAGTCACGGGATCCGACGGAGAACTGATTGCTATCCTGGCCAACTATGCGTGCCATGGTACGACTCTCACGGAACGCCAGAACCGTATCCATGGAGATTGGGCCGGTGTCGCCCAGGAAGTGATCGAAAAACAGTACCCCGGCTGCCTGGCGATGATTGCCATTGGCTGCGGGGCGGATGCCAATCCAAANCCTCGGGGTACGTTGGAGCACGTTGACTCACACGGACTTGAACTTGCCTACTCTGTGGCCGATGCCATCTCTAAACCAGGAACACCGATCGACCCGCACGTGCGATGCCGAGCGGGCGTCATCGACTTGCCGTTTGATAAACATCCGACCCTTGAGACTTGGAGAAAGCGCGCTGAGCGGAGCGATGCGGCAGGATATCACGCGCGGGTGAATCTGGCACGCCTCGCCCGCGGTGAATCACTTCGCAAGTCTCTTTCGTATCGCATTGTTACTTGGACGTTTGGCCACGACCTGGGGATGGTGTTTCTGCCCGGTGAAGTCGTCGTCGATTATGCAATCCGCATCCAAGCCGATTTTCGCAGAGATCGCATGTGGGTGTGTGCTTATGCGAACGGTTGCCCATGCTACATTCCGTCGCGGCGCATCTGGCGAGAAGGTGGTTATGAAGCCGCGGGTGCCATGACGTTCTACGATCAGCCCACCCGACTAGCCGGCGAGACTGAAGAGCTGATCATGGATACGGTGCAACGATTATTGCCGCACGAATTCTATTCGGATGCGAAGCAAATTGATTTTCCAGCACCCATAGCACCCGCCGACGCAGTCAGCACATTTCAATTGAAACCTGGGTTGAAAATCGAACTCGCCTGCGCCGAACCACTAGTCGCTGACCCGGTTGCCTTTGACTGGGGACCGGATGGACGTCTTTGGGTTGTTGAAATGGCCGGCTATCCGCTCGGCATCGACGGGAAGGGAACGCCGGGCGGGCGCATCAAAGTGCTCACCGATGACGATGGCGATGGTAAATTCGACCGGGCGAGCCTATTCATGGCAGGCGTCAATTTTCCCACCGGCGTGAAGGCCTGGCGCGAAGGAGTGCTCGTCGTGGCAGCTCCGGAGATTTTTTACGCTGAGGATACGAATGCGGATGGAAAGGCCGATTACGTTAAGACTTTGTATCAAGGCTTTGGTGAAGGAAATGAGCAGCACCGTGTGAACGGCTTGCGGTGGGGGCTCGACAATTGGCTTTACCTGGCTAATGGCGACAGCGGCGGTAAGGTTACGTCTCTTTTGACAGACGAAACGCTTGACATCTCTGGTCGCGACTTGCGTATTAAGCCCGCAACGGGGCAACTCGACGCGCAATCCGGTCAGACTCAATTTGGTCGTTGCCGTGACGACTGGGGCAATTGGTTTGGCGGATACAATAGCAACCCCATGTGGCAGTACATGCTTCGCGACCATTACCTGCGCAGAAATCCGCACATCATTCCTCCCGAGATTATCAATACATTAGCCCGGTATCCTGACAGCAGGAAAGTGTTCCCCGCCAGTCGAACGTTGGAGCGATTCAACGACTCGACGTTTGCAAATCGGTTTACATCGGCATGCAATCCGATCATCTATCGGGACAACTATCTTGGCGAAGATTTCTACGGTAATTCGTTTGTGTGCGAGCCAGTGCATAACTTGATACATCGGGAAGTTGTTTCCGCGACACGTTTGTCGTTTACCAGCCGTCGAGCAGAGGAGGAACAGGACTCTGAGTTTCTTGCTTCCACCGACAATTGGTTCCGTCCCGTGATGGTACGGACGGGTCCAGATGGGGCGCTGTGGATTGCCGACATGTACCGGTTTGTGATCGAACATCCGGAATGGATTCCCAGGGACGCGTTGCGTCGGATCGATTTACGTGCAGGCGAGGATCGTGGCCGGATCTATCGTATTTTTCCAGCAAGTGAAAAAAANTGCACCACTCCTCGACTTGACGCCTTGGGAAACGAAGAATTAATTGCCCATTTGGAAAGTCCCAACGGCACGCTGCGTGATATGGTTCAGCAATTGCTTGTTTGGCGACAAGATTCGAGCGCTAAGAAACCACTACTGCGGATGTTGGCCACGAGCAAAAACCCGCTAGCGAGATTACACGCATTGTGTACGCTCGACGGCGCGAATCTTCTCACGCCCCAGGTCGTGCTGGACGGATTGTCCGATTCTCACAGCGGCGTCCGCCGGCACGCGATTCGCCTCTCGGAAAAATTCGCTGCTAACGCTCGAGTTCAGTCTGCCCTTCTGGACATGNTGACAGACGAGGATCTCCATGTTCGCATGCAGCTGGCCTATTCGCTTGGCGAAATTCCTGAGGACGTGGCCGTGAGCGGACTTGCGGATCTCGTTTTCGCTCAGCCCAATGACAAGTACCTNCTTACCGCGGTTCTCTCGTCACTTGAATCGGAAAACATTCTGCNGTTTGCAAAGGNGNCNTTGGTCNCCGATCCTGAGCAGAAATTGCCCGTCCGCGTCGTCGACGAAATCGCACGTATTGCCGGACAACTCGTCACAGAGAAACAGGCCNCGTCGCTGCTCAGAGCGGCCTTTGAGTCTGGCTCTGCTGCATTGACAAGCACTGTGGCAGAGTTTGAAGTACGAGACGATATCGACCTGGCTGAATTGTGCACGCCAGAAATGATCGAAATGTTTCGCCGACAGACCCAGGATGCCAGACAGGTGGCCGGCAACACGGATGCGGACACAGACCAGCGAGTAGCTGCAATTCGCTGGCTTGCTACGGAAATCGTGGAGAAGCTGAATGTGGACGAGATCGGTTCACTGATCCGTTCCAACTCTCCGCCAGCAGTGCAGAAGGCTGCGGTCGAATCGCTGGGCTCCCATGAGAACGTGCCGAAAGTTATGAGTCACCTCATCACGGCCTGGTCATCTGGGACACCAGCGCTCCGGGCCCATATTTTTGAATTCGTATCCAATCAGCCCGAAATGTCGAACNTGTTTCTTAAGGCAGTCGAAGAGAATCGCATCGAGGTGACCGCGACGAGCACTCGTCAGCGCGATCATTTCTTAAACAACGGAGATGAGAGTATCAGACGTCGGGCCGATAAATTGTTTCAGCGTGCATCGTCCGAACGCGAACAGGTTGTAAACCAATACCTTTCTGCGCTGGCACTACCTTGCGATCCGGGGCGAGGTAGAATCGCTTTCCAAAAACATTGTTCCGTTTGCCATCGGCTTGAGAACGAAGGCCGCCACATCGGCCCGGATCTTACTGCCTTATCCAACCGTTCTCCCCATGCATTGCTTGTGGCGATTCTTGATCCTAGTCGTGCCGTCGAAGAAAAGTTCAAGAGCTACGTGGCGTTTGCCAGCGATGGTCGCCAGGTAAGCGGCATGATAGTGCAAGAGACTTCCGTGAGCGTCACTTTAGACGCCGGGGAAGGAAAAAAGACCACACTCGCCCGCGCAGAGATCGAAGAGTTGCGCGACACGGGCCTCTCACTGATGCCAATTGGCCTGGAAAGGCAGTTAACGAATCAACAGATCGCGGATATTGTGGCGTATGTGCGTAGCGTAGGGCCCAAACCCAAGTCGTTTGCGAACCACGAACCGTCGCTCGTCACGGCCGACGAAAAGGGAGTTTTGGTACTTGCCGCTACAAACTGTCGAATTTACGGACCACGTCTTACGTTCGACCAGGAGTTTCGGAACTTGGGTTGGTGGATAAGCGATGAAGACCGCGCGGTCTGGTCGTTGACGGTACCTAGGACAGGAGAGTATTTAGTTTTCTTCGATAGCGCCTGCACCGAAGAAGAAGCGGGCAAGCGCTTTGTGATGGAAGTTGGAGGTAACCGATTGACAGGAATCGTTGAATCGACCGGTTCCTGGAATACATATCGCGAGGTGGAAATTGGTAAAGTTCGGCTGACCAAGGGGATTGCCGAGCTGAGTCTACGCAGCGTTGGCGAGATCGAGAGCGAGCTGATGAGATTACGGACAATCCATTTGACACCAATCGAGTCAGAACACTAATTCAGGTGGGGCTATGATGAAACGAACAATTGTTCGACTACAAGAAGCTTTCCAAGACAATGACAACCCGGCGAATCCTTGAAGAAACGAATGTCCCTGGAGGAGCGATTGTTTGATTTGGCGATGGCTATGTAGAAATCGAGGAAGTGAAAAAAAGTAGGAGGCTTCGCCATCGGTATCGACTGCGACGAATTTACCCGTGAAGGCATCGACGAGTGGAAACGACAGCGTTTAACCGAGGCCGGTGCAGATAGAATCATTGCAGATTATCGAGATCTGTACGAAGTGCTTCAACTCCTGGGATTCACGACAGACCGTTGAGGAGAAACTGCCCATGCTCGATATTTTATTTGCTACTCCAGAATGTTCTTGCTGCTAACCATTCCGTTGGTCGTAACATACGGGTCTTGTATGCCAAATCCACAATTCGACAGGTTGAAGGTTCACATGAAACCTCTTGCCAACCGAGCCAATAAGAAAGAGATTGAGCGGGACCATGTTTCTCCGGACTCGCAATCCCATTCACTGAGTGAGTCCACTCAGGCGACGATCTCCCGGTGCGCTGATCGTATTCGTGCCGCGCGTGATACGGGTAGCTCGGTAATGATGGCCTTTGGAGCCCATACGATCAAGAATGGACTTGCGCCGGTCCTCGCCCAATTACTTGAAAAGGGGTGGGTTACCCACCTGGCTACCAACGGCGCCGGAATCATCCACGACTGGGAGTTTTCATTCTTGGGTTCGAGTTGCGAAGACGTAGAAACAATGGTCAAAGAGGGTCGATTTGGAAACTGGCAGGAAACGGGCTACTATATCAACCTTGCCTTGAATGTTGGTGCTTCTGAAGGAAAAGGTTATGGGGAATCCATAGGGGCGCTTATTGAAAACGAGCGTCTTATNATTCCTGAGGTCGCTCAGCTTCAACAATACGTTCACGATCGCATCGATCTCGATCCGGTTGCCTGCGCTGCGGCCGCAGATTTGTTGCACGTTATCAAGTCATTCGATTTATCTTCAGGTCCCATGGCTTTACCGCATCGTTGGAAGCGTTTCAGTATTCAGGCCGCTGCCTACCGACTNTCGATTCCTTTCACGGGTCATCCCATGATCGGCCACGATATTATTTACAATCATCCGATGAATCATTGTGCGAGTTTGGGGCGAGCAGCGCAGCGGGATTTTCTCTCCTTCGCCCATGCCGTGAGCAATCTGAACGGNGGGGTTTACATGTCGATTGGATCGGCTGTGATGAGTCCCATGATTTTTGAAAAATCGCTTTCGATCGCGCAAAATGTGGCAATCACCCAGGGCCGACGGATAGAGGACTACTTGATCCAGGTTGTTGATTTGGCTGAATCGAATTGGGATTGGAGCGTGGGTGAACCGCCAGAGGAGAATCCAGCCTATTACCTGCGGTACAACAAATCGTTTAGCCGCATGGGAGGCGAGCTGAATTATCTTCAGGCCGACAACCGAGAATTTCTGCTGGGTCTTTTGGGAGAACTCGAACAATCGTGATACTTGGATAGGCAAATATTATAGGGTGCGACCTTGCTGGCAGTTGACATTGCGGGGTGGGCCTAAAAAGAGAAAGTCTATGACTCATTCATCTACACTGATGACTCTCAAACGACTTGAGGAAATTCTTGGATGCTTTTCCGGTCTCACCATTGGACTCGTGGGCGACCTTTTCTTGGATCGCTATCTCGAAGTCGACACGAAATTGAGTGAAACTTCTATCGAGACTGGGCTGGAGGCATACCAGGTTTCTCGTGTCAACAATCAACCGGGGGCGCTCGGTACGGTCATGAACAATCTCGCGGCACTCGGCATAGGTCGAATGCTNCCTGTGACTGTCATCGGCGAGGACGGGCATGGCTACGATCTTCTTAAGTCCCTGCAGCATCTGCCCGTCGATACGCGCTATGTGACCAAGAGTCCCGTCCGCTTAACACCTACCTACACGAAGCCGATCAGAGAAATGGTTGGAGGGAACCTGGAAGAGTTAAATCGCTTCGACGTGCGCACACGTGCCAGCCTGGACCCTACGGTGAGTCATCTCGTTTCTTCCCACTTGGAGAGGCTATTTCAAGAGACGGACGGAATTATCGTTCTTGATCAGATTAACGAGACCAATTGGGGGGTCATCAATGAGGGAGTGAGAAACACGCTTGGCCAACTGTGTAAGATGCACCCAGAAAAGTTGGTCTTTGTAGACAGCCGCAAACACTTACACGAGTTTTCCTGCGGTGTGCTTAAAGGCAATGAAGTCGAATTGAGGGCCACTGGCAATGAGAAATGGTGCCTTGAAGATGGCATGCAACGGATTCACGAGATCACTGGCCGGCCAGTTTATTGTACAAGAGGAGAAGACGGCATCTTGGTCTCAACAAGCCACAGNGAGACCGTCCACGTNCCCGGTTTCGGTGTCGCAGGGCCTGTAGATATCGTGGGAGCCGGTGACAGTGCGACGAGTGGTATTGTCGCAAGCCTATTGGTGGGAGCCGATGCGATTGAAGCTGCGATCGTGGGCAATCTAGTCGCATCGGTCACCGTGCAGAAAATTGGAATAACGGGTACGGCAACTCCGGACGAATTGGTTGCCAGATATCAAGAAGTTATTCCGTAGGGNCAANCCTANTTGCTACGTTTTCGGCCCTTTTAGCTTAAATCCATCGTTGGNAATATTATCACTCCCAATATTCGGCCACTTTTGCCTTCATAAATGCCAAGGCATCCGTCGCCAGTTTTTCTTCTGTTTCGTACATTTTACGCCAGATCTTGGTGGCGGCGGCAATTTCGGGCAATGCCAGGCCAAAGGCCTCTACGGTCAGGTAGCCGTCGTAATTAATAGACTTGAGGGCAGCGAATGTTTCATCCCATTTGACATTGCCCTTACCCGGTGTGCTGCGGTCATTTTCAGAAATATGAACATGTTCCAAAANATCCTGGCAACCTTCGATAGCTGCTGCAATGTTTTTTTCTTCAATGTTGGCATGAAACGTATCGTACATCATGCGGCAGGCGGGGTTGTTAACTTCGCGAACAAAACGTGCCGTATCGTCAATGCAATTGAGTAGATAAGTTTCGAATCGATTTAGGCATTCAACGCACAAGATGACACCCACTTGTTGAGCGTATTCTGCCACACGTTGCATGCTNTCGACTCCCCACTTCCATTCATCTCTTGTTGGACCAGCACCGCTGAAGATCCCGATAGCTGAGTGGTAGGGTCCCACCAAATGGGTCACGCCAGCGGCTGCGCAGCTATCCAAGACTTGCTGTGTGCTTTCAATCCCTCGGTTGCGAACGCTTGCATCGGCGCTGATCGGATTGTCTTGCTCGCCACGAATGGACACGGCCGTGCGTTCCAGGCCAACATCATCCAAATGCTTGCCCAGCTGAGTAAACTTATCAAGATCGGGAGTGAAGATAGGCAGCTCAACACCGTCGTAGCCGATTTTTTTAATCGATTCGAATAGCGGCAGGTGAGATTCGTTGAGATCTCCGGTCCACAACAATAGGTTCATGCCGTACTTCACATGTTACTCCCTATGTCTCATATGGGTTGATTGAGCTCTGCATACTTGCTGGTATGTACCAATCTATGGCATGATACAAAACCATATTCAGGCCTGATAGCACAAAATTTGGAGTCCAACAATGTACCGTCCCTGCTGGCTTATATTTCTACTGGCAATATTTCTCGCCGAGAATGCTTCTGCAGACCATCATCAAGGAGAATATATCTCACTATTTGATGGTAAATCTCTGCAAGGCTGGGACGGCAATCCTAAGTTTTGGACCGTGTCTGACGGTGCGATCACTGGGCAGACAACAAAGGAGAATCCTACCGAAGGCAATACGTTCCTTATTTGGCAGGGAGGAAATATTGCGAATTTCGAACTAAAACTGGAATACAAAATCGTGAGCGGCAATTCGGGAATTCAGTANCGCAGTTTCGCCTTGGAGAAGGCAGCCGATCGGTGGAGGATTGGTGGCTATCAAGCCGACCTGGAAGCAGGGGATCGCTATTCAGGTATCGGTTATGGTGAAGCTTTTCGTGGAATTTTGGCGGACCGTGGAGAAAAAACGGTACTGACTAGACAGGGGGGCAAACTTCATAAGGAGGTCATCGGCAGTGTGGGTGACTCCGATGCGATCGGTCAAAAGATTAAGAAGGGGGATTGGAATACTTATCACATAACGGCACGCAACTACCGGATGGTGCATCGAATTAACGGCACGATTACCTGCGAATTCATCGATCGTGATACTGATGTTCGCCGAGCAAAGGGACTCCTGGCACTTCAACTGCACGCAGGCCCACCGATGAAAGTTCAGTTTCGAAACATACGTTTAAAAAAACTCGCAGATGAAGTGGCTGTGAACCAACAAAGTGAGAAGAAGAAAGCGGTTTTTATTGCCGGAGGTGAGAGCCACGGTTATGGAGCCCATGAACATTACGCAGGCTGCGCTCTGTTGGCCAAGGCTCTTGAAAAGGGGTTATCTCAAGTAGATGTTGTGGTCGTTCGTGATAGTTGGCCTCAGGATGCCAGCGTACTACAGGATGCTGACTGTGTGGTCATATACGCTGATGGAGGTGGCAATCATCCAGTAATTCCGCATCTCAGTCAGATGGATGCATTGACCGAAAAAGGAGTGGGGTTGGTTTGCCTGCACTACGGCGTTGAAGTTCCCAAAGGTGAGCCTGGCAAGCATTTTTTAAAATGGATCGGTGGCTATTTTGAAACGCATTGGTCGGTCAATCCTCACTGGACAGCCCATTTTAATAGTTTGCCAGATCATCCAATCACCAAAGGCGTGGAACCATTCTCGATCTATGATGAGTGGTACTATCACATGCGGTTTCGGGATGATATGACAGGTATTGTTCCCATCTTGAGCGATCTACCGGGTAAAGAAACGCTCAGTCGGCGCGATGGTCCCCATAGTGGCAATCCGATGGTCCGTGCGTCGGTGCTTCAACACAAACGCCCACAGCATGTTGCCTGGGCTGCCACACGATCCGACGGAGGCCGCGGTTTTGGATTTACGGGAGGGCACTATCATTGGAATTGGGGTGATCCTAATTTCCGCAAACTTGTCCTCAATGCGATTGCCTGGTGTGCCCACGTGCCTGTTCCAGTCGGAGGTGTCAAAGATCTTCCCGTTACGCTGGAAAGGCTGGAAGAGAACCAAGATGAGCAGCCCAGTCAAAAGTATGATCGCGACGAGATTCGCAAGCGATTTCATTTATCATGATGAACGTCAGGAGAAGAAATATCTGGTAAAAAACGCCTATCGGTTCTAGGTTTCATGGAGATCCGGCAGGCAAACTTTTTAGCCACAAGTTGTCGTGCTCCGTATTCAAAAGGCTCAAGCTGCGGTAGGATAAAGCATTAGAGCAACTTACCTTTATACGTAGCGAAAGCCGCCAAGGNTTTCGGTAGCGCTACATCCAACGGTGTCCACCGAAATTCTAGGCGAATTTCGCTACGGCCGAAACGTATTTTCGAAAGTTGCTCTAGAACCGGTTTCAAAATACGTTTGTAGCGACCGCCGGAAAAAAATGAAAAATATAAATTTTGAAACCGGTTCTAGTTGCTTCCGACGAACACCCCCAACCAGTGCTCGCTAGTGTATGCTTTTCTGACCATTCTTTCTGGCAATCAATCGGGGACTAATTTTCCCCTCGATCCGGATCGTGAGACACTGCTGGGTCGAGGTAGCGATTGCCATATCTCGGTTCCCGATCCAATGTGTTCACGCGTTCATGCTATTGTGCATTACGAAGATGAGCGGTGGGTAATCCGTGACGCAAAGAGCCGAAATGGCACGACGGTAAATGGCCAAAAAGTAGAAGAAGCCTCTCTGGATACGGGGCATGTGGTGGGAATAGGGTCGGTTGAATTTGAGCTTCATCTGTCGGAAGAACCTGCTACTGCGGATGCCGATGATTTAAGTTTGAAGCAGACGATTGTGCAAGATATGCCAATCGCCTTGCAGCAAAGTAATCAAGAAGTTTTGGCGGCGCTTCCTACCTCGGAGCAAGTTCAGGAACTGGTGCTTCTCTATCAGTTGAGTATTCATTTGTTNGGCTGTGAAGATCCTGAAGAAGTCATGCAGATTGCGCTTGAATTGCTCAGGGAACGAACTCAGGCGGCAGTCGTAGGGTTTTTGTGGGTAGATGACGAAGAACAGCTCCGCCCAAAAATAGTGATCCCACAAGATCAAGCGGATCGTGTCAGTTTAAGTCAATCGCTAACAGAACTCGTATTGCGGCAGGGGAGAGCTGTCTGGGTTGCCAATCAATCGACAGAGGAAGCATCGGACGCAACGACTACCTTTGCCGATGCCGTTTGTGCACCTCTCGTACACAAGGATTTACAGCGCGATCGACGCACTCTGGGAGCGATTCACGTTTATCTTCATGATGGTCGATTCCGTCAATCGGATTTTGATTTTATTATCGCAGTGGCCAATTTGGCAGTCATTTCATTAGTGCGTGCTCGTTCTCAAGTTAGCCTCCAGAGTGATTTTAGNCGGTTGGTCAGTGTCTCGCCTGGCTACGATGAGCTCATCGCCGAGAGCAAGCCTATGCTCGANCTAAAAGGCAAGATCGAACGCGTNAGCACGGCTCCCGGATGTGTGCTGGTGCGAGGAGAAAGTGGAACAGGAAAAGAGTTGGTCGCACGTGCAATCCATCGAGGAAGTTCGCGAGCCGATCGGCCGATGATTGCCGTGAATTGCGCTGCAATTCCTGACGATTTGATGGAAAGTCAGCTCTTTGGTCATAAGGCGGGCGCCTTTACGGGAGCCGATCGAGACCATACGGGCTTCTTCCAGCAAGCCGATTTAGGAACTCTCTTCCTGGACGAAATTGGCGAACTTCCATTGGAAGGCCAAGCCAAATTGCTTCGCGTTCTCGAAGGTCACCCATTTTTACCTGTGGGTTCATCCGAGGAAGTTGAAGTCGATGTACGAGTAATTGCTGCCACCAACCAGGATTTACAGCATTACGTGCGCGACAAAAAATTCCGAGAAGATCTTTATTATCGGTTAAGTGTTTTTGAGTTGCATCTGCCGCCTCTACGTGAGCGCGGTGACGATGTGGAGCTTCTGGTCGACTATTTTCTGGACCATTACCGGGTAGAGCGAGGTCGCCCGCATCTTCAGTTAAGCGAAGCTGCGCATAGACAGCTGTTGACTTACCACTGGCCGGGAAATGTCAGGCAGCTTCGAAATGTGATCGATAGTGCGGTGGTTCTGGCGGACGACAACGAAATACGATCACACGACCTGGGACTGCGCGATAGCGGGAGCGAACCGCTGGACTCATTGCAGATTGAACATTGGGAGCGAAAGTTGATCATCGAAGCACTCAAACGCTCCAGCGATAGTGTACCTGAAGCAGCAAAACTACTAGGTATTGGTCGTGCAACCCTTTATCGCAAGATCGAAATTTATGGAATTGAAAGATAGTCGCGTAGATGCAGATAGAATGTGGTGAATCAGCTGCTGAAAGCGANATGGTATTCCCAGGCGAGAATCATTCAGAACGAAGCAACCACTGCGACCCCTGCCATGCACCACCGAACACGTACTTGCATATGCAGTCGCCTCTGTCCTGTTTGCCGTCTGAACCGTTTAGACCCCATTTTAAAACCCCTTGTTGTGTCAAGTTTCCCAAAGAATTCGACCTCTTAACCAGGTTTTGAAACGGGTTCTAGAAAGTAAATCAAGATGTCGCAATCTTCGGCTGAGTTTCGCCGTCGACAGGAAATGCTGTCGAGATCGGCACTGGAGGATTACCAGCTTGGTCGATTGAATGCGTTGTTGGCAGCGATTCTCCCCCACAATTCATTTTATGCCGACAAGCTGGCCAAATGCCCGCACCAATTAACGAGCATTGATCAGTTGAACGATTTTCCTTTTACCAGCAAAGAGGATTTGATACCTGAAGGTGCCAGTCACAACTTGCCAGCGAATTTGACCTGGCCCGTGCAGCGCTATCTGCGCTACCACCAAACTTCGGGGACCCACGGCCGACCCTTGGCTGTGTACGATACGGCCGCCGACTGGCAGTGGTGGACAGATTGCTGGCAATACGTACTCGATGCGGCAGATATCACCGCAGAGGATAGCGCTTTATTGGCTTTTTCTTTTGGACCCTTTATCGGTTTTTGGAGCGCCCACGAAGCACTCATCAAACGTGGTGCGCTCTCGATTCCAGGTGGTGGAATGNACACCNTGGCGCGCTTGGACCTCATTCATCGTGCCCACGNAACTGCCCTGTTTTGCACCCCCACCTATGCCATGCATCTTGTTGAAGTTGCCAAAGAACATAGTATCAATCTTGCCCATACCCAGGTGCGCAAAATTGTGGTTGCGGGCGAGCCCGGTGGCTCGGTTCCTGCGACACGCGCTCGGATTGAGTCGGCTTGGCAGGCTCGTCTTACGGACCACGGCGGGGCGAGCGAGGTAGGCCCTTGGGGCTACGGCGATTGCAACGGGCGTGGGTTGCACGTGCTTGAAAGCGAGTTTATCGCCGAATTTTTGTCCGTAGAAACAGGTCAGCCTGCTGAGGAAGGGGAGTTGGCGCATTTGGTGCTTACTTCTCTAAGTCGTCAAGGAATGCCTGTGTTGCGTTACCGAACGGGTGATCTGGTTCGTCCGACCTGGCCAACTTCTGGAACGAATCGCTTTGTGTTCTTGGAAGGAGGAGTGCTCGGTCGCGCCGACGATATGATGATTGTCCGGGGTGTGAATATTTTTCCCAGTTCGCTTGAGCAGATACTCCACAGCTTTCCTGAAGTTGTTGAGTTTCGTATTACGGCACGCCGTTTGGGCGAAATGGATGAATTGGTTGTAGAAGTCGAAGATCATTTACAGGATCCACTGCGTATTGCCGAAGAAATGCGACTTCGGTTGGGTCTCAAAGTCGATGTCCGTTTGGCTCCTGCCATGTCCTTGCCCCGTTCTGAAAGCAAAGGCAAGAGATTTGTGGATTTACGGAAGAATGAATGAAGCACTAGAACCGCCACCCAAACAACGTGGGAAAGGGGTTTGGAAGTAGTTCTTTTATTACAGTCGAGTTACGATGTCCTTGCAGCCGAGTAAAATAGAGCTTGTTTCGCCTGAGCGACTACAGATCGTGTGGAGTGATGGACACGTGCGCCAGTATCTGGTGAAGGAACTGCGCGAGAACTGCCCTTGTGCATCGTGCAATGAGAAAAGAAAGGCGCCATCGCCACCCTCTACGTCTTTGCCAGTGATAACCACCGAAGAAGCAGCACCGTTGCGCATTTCTAAGATGGAACCGACTGGCCGATATGCGTACGCAATCCATTTTAGCGACGGTCACGATACGGGCTTGTTCACCCTGGAGTCACTGCGCGAACTAGGTTCTGAAGTAGATTTCTAGGTGCCAGATGGGTGCTAGCGCCAGTGCTACGGATGGGAGAAGGGGGAATACTGGGGGTGGAGGGATGGAATACGCGCGCATGTCTCGTGTAGCCGGATCCGTCAGGATTCGGGGGATGTAGAGCAAGGCTAAGCCAACCGGCGGGATCCAGAAGTCTGGCGACATTTACTACGGCAGGAATGAGGGTGCTTTCGTATTCCTAGATCATTACCAAAGAACAATCTACCACAAGAGAATTGAACGATTACGCTGCTAGA
>PATG01000040.1 GCA_002713555.1 Planctomycetaceae bacterium | reverse complement strand
TGAATGAGGGTTAGCATCATCAATGGCCTCCATCTCGGCGAGCGTGATAGCATGACAGGCACCTCAATCACCATGGAAGAAGGCACCCTCAACGTTCCCAACGACCCCATCGTTCACTACATCGAAGGTGATGGGATTGGAATCGACATTTCTCCCGTCATGATAGATGTCGTCGATGCCAGTGTCTCCAAAGCGTATGGCGGCGAAAAACAGATTCATTGGAACGAAGTTCTAGCCGGAGAGAAAGCATTCAACGCAACTGGAGAATGGTTGCCAGAAGCCACATTGGATGCCATGCGAACCGGCTTGGTCTCCATCAAGGGTCCATTGACCACACCGGTTGGCGGTGGGATCCGTAGCCTCAATGTTGCACTTCGTCAGAAGTTGGATTTGTTTGCCTGTGTTCGACCTGTGCGCTGGTACGCTGGGACCCCAAGCCCGGTTCGAGACCCTGGTGCTGTGGACATGATTATCTTCCGTGAAAACAGTGAGGATGTTTATGCTGGAATCGAATGGGAAGCGGGTTCAGAAGGTGTTGCCAAGGTCATTGATTTCTTGCAAAACGAAATGGGAGTCGATAAAATTCGATTCCCCAACACAAGTGGTATTGGAATCAAGCCAATCTCGAGTGAAGGAACTGCACGCATCGTTCGTGCTGCGATTCAGTATGCGATTGACAATGACAAGGATAGCGTGACCCTGGTACACAAGGGGAACATTATGAAATTCACAGAAGGTGGATTCCGTGATTGGGGTTACGAACTAGCTCAGAAGGAGTTTGGTGCAGAATTGCTTGATGGTGGACCTTGGTGTACACTCACTAACCCAAACACAGGGAACACGATCACAATCAAGGATGTCATTGCGGATGCAATGTTACAACAGGTTCTCACGCGCCCGCGCGAGTATGGTGTCCTGGCTACAATGAATCTGAATGGTGATTACATCTCTGATGCACTTGCGGCTCAAGTGGGTGGCATTGGAATTGCGCCTGGCGCGAACATCAACTATGACACTGGCATCTCCATCTTCGAAGCAACACATGGGACTGCTCCCAAGTATACTGGACAAGACAAGGTCAATCCTGGCAGTTTGATTCTGAGCGCTGAGATGATGTTACGGCACATGGGCTGGGGTGAGGCTGCTGACCTCATTGTCAAGGGCATGGAAGGCGCAATTAGCGCAAAGACAGTGACCTATGATTTTGAGCGTTTAATGGATGATGCAACACTCCTCAAGTGTTCTGAATTCGGTCAAGCCATCATCGACAACATGTGAGTGAGTCCAATGGATGATATGTTTGGCAATCCGTTGCCTGACGAGTTTCGAGAACGTCTTCTGAAACTCTCTGAGGCGGCACAAGCGGATGGCGAACCTCTGCGCTGGTTTGAGGAATTGTATGCGGGCGCAAATCGAAATTCCGATGAAATACCTTGGGCGCGAATGGAACCACATCCAAAGATGGTCGAGTGGATTGCTAACCATCCACATGTCCAAGGTAAGGCGTTGGTCATCGGTTGCGGTTTGGGCGATGATGCAGAATGGTTGTCTGCGGTTGGTTTCGAAGTGACCGCCTTTGATATCTCTGAATCCTCTATACAATGGTGCAAAGACCGCTATCCCACAACCGAAGTCGAATATATCGTCGCTGATTTAATCAGTCCACCTGAAGGGTGGTACAATGAATATGACTTAGTCGTTGAAATTCACATTTTACAGGCGATTCCCGAAGAGGTCCGTGATCCAGCTGCGGCCCAAATCCCTGGCTTGTTGAACTCGGGAGGCTCCTTGTTGTGTATCGGTCGGCTGGCTGGATTTCAAACTCCAAATGAATCACCACCGCCCTGGCCGTTGTCAAGAACGTGGTTAGAGGGAAGATTTGCATCGCTCAACCCAACATCATTCCATCATTTCACTTATGAGGAATCACCGAGTATTGATCGGTATCTCGCCTCTTGGATTGCAGATTAAACCCACTGGCTCAACTCTCTCGCCTTTTGGACGACTCCGAAACCGAATGCCTCTTCTAATGAGCGATTCACAAGGCAGAAGTCCGAATCTCTAGAGGCGACCAAGATGGCACCAATGCCCTTATGCGTCGTTTCTGCCAACATTGCAGCGTCCCTCATGATGTCGCGATCTCCACGTTCAGGATAGATTCGCTCCCCATTGATTTCTGTCCGATTTTTTAACGATTGAGCACTGTTCGCAATCTTTGCATCAACGACTGCCGAATAAGTGTCGCGATGTTCGACCATGAAATCGATTGTCCGTTGTTCAAACACATCTACCTCATCGAAATCACTTGCATTTGGTTTCCAAGTCGTGTAATCCTTGAGTACCTCTGTACAAACTGTCATGGCTGAATTCTCGGTGATACATTCTTCCCACTGAGACTCATCAATCCAAACATCATCGAAGAGTGATCGTACCCGTTCAAGATTACCCATCATATTCTTGAATTCAAATTCAGCAGCCTTCGGGACCGTCAATTCTACCATCCCTGCATCCGCCTTGTATCGAACCGTTCGATGGAATAACCCTCGAGCATTAATTTCGATTCCACCTTCAGCACTCAACAACCATCCAATCCTTTCCTTGGCAGCGTCGATAAGCAAGTTCGTATCAATCAGAATTAACGGCTTCAATGTCAAATGACGTAGTTTTCGGCGTAGTCGAATCTGCAATTTACTCTGAATGTCCCAATAAATTCCGTTTTGACACTCAATTAAAGCCTCCATTTCCTTGACAGAAAACAAGCCAGAATTTAGAGCCCGTTCGAACATCAACAGCCCCTGATTCGGGTTGATTGATGCCGCTTCTCCAGCAATGTTCTCGACATCTTGCACACTAGGTTGGTCGAGTAACAAGTCCCTAAATTGAGATTCTAATTTACTTCGTTGACTTCGATGACTATCCCGGGCGACATGCGTGATCGCTGCCCTGATTCTCCCCTGCCACGGCTCTTTAGGCAAATTTCGAGAATTCGGATATGTGAACAACAAATCCAATTCATCGGGAGGATATGTCTTGCGGTTTCTCTCGATAAGTTCACCATCTTCTCCCTCTACAATGAGGGTTTCAATTTGGACAATCCAATCCATAATCTTCCTTTTTGCTGCTTCTGGTTGATCACGCCGCGCATCATCGCAAACGCGGAGGTACAATTGGAACAACCCCGTCATCGCCGAGCTCAGTGCCTGTTGCGATTCCAACATCTGCACAGCGTCAGCATATTTGCCTGCATGTGCATAAGCGATGAGCGCTTTTCGCGCCAATCGAACACGATCTCCAAAATCGAACTCAACATCAAGGCTGGCTTTGTGTAGAGAGCGAGCTGCATTTTGGAAATTTCCACGCTTTTCCTCAATGGCTGCTGTGATAATTTGGTACCAAGAGGAAGATGCAGAATTCCTTCTGTGCCATTCGGCAAACGCAGGAATNGCAATACAATCATGCTCCAACACCATTTGNCTGACACCCTCAACGATTCGCTTTCTAGGTGATTTTCCAACCAACTTTTCTAAAATCTCTGTCGCCATAGTGGTTTGATCATTACCTTGATCTTCTAACAAACGGATGGCACGATTAAGTCTCAGACGATCTAAAACAGCATTGAAAAGACGTAATTCAACCCCACTCAGAGATGAATTATTGATCGACACCTCCAATTTATCTAAACGAGCTGCAGATACCAATCCATCACCTCCTTTTCCGAGAGCACGAATGCATTGTCTAAAGGCAAAAAATGCATCTCTATTCCCCTTGACTTTATCTTCAATTACCCCCAAATCTGCAGGGGCTCCTTCCAGGAGTTTGATCAATCCGATGGCTGATTCAGACAAGACACCACTGGATTCCTTCGCCAAGACCTCAATCGCTTTCTGCCTGGCTTGTTCAACCCATTTGCTAAGTTCAGCGTCTGCGTTCCCAGGTAGAAGGTGGTAGACCAAAATGGTTCGATGTGGATGCGTTGTTGCCCCGTCCTCTAATTTCATTAAGACCGAGCCAATTTCTTCTGCATATCCAGCTTGTGTNAAAACATCTAGTGCCATCATTTTAACTGCAGNGTCGTTGAAACTNTCTCTTGNTTGTACTTGCTTCCCAGCCNNAGCCCGNAGGCGTACAGGCAANGACTCTNNCTCCAACAATAAACGCACATCTTCATCATTGATTTTTTCAATCTCAGATTCAACTCGATTCAATAGTTCCGCCCACCCGTCTCCAGGTTTACCGATTAGAATCAGTTGAATGATTAAGTCCATACGATTAGACTGTACGATGTTTAATGACGAAACAAGTTCAAGCGCCTGATCAAACTTTTCTTCACGCACCAGAGCCGATAGTAATGCCCAAGACAAGGCACGTCGCGACNCCCCATCACCAATCATTTGCAACCCATCGGACAATTCTTCAGAAGACAACTCCACATCACTGGGAATTTCCACCCAGGCTTGTTTGCGCATTGCTTCAGACAGTGGNTCGGTCCCCTTTGCATTGTAACAAGCATCCCAAGACGANAACTCACCACGACGGAGTAGAAACAGAGCGAGATGATTGGCTGCGATNTCGGCCACACTTCCCTGCGATTGAGACAGCTTGGACAAATCCTCGACTGCCATCNCATCTCCAAGGCCAACGCGACACAGTGCCCGAATCAGCACGGCATCTCCGGACAGGATATCCAATGAATCCGAGAGTGTCGGTAACTTACCTTTAGAATCGAATCCCCGTGAAATTTTTTGTATNGCCACCTCAACTTCCGCAGAAAGTTGGAATGGGAAGGATTGCTGAAGCCACCGTCCTAATGCAACCCGATTATTGGGGTCGAAAGAAGCAGTCTCAACCCACACNTTGTCGGATACTATCGATATGGCTTCTACTGCTTTCTTTGGGTAGACTGACATTTCAGCGAGCAGTGGAGACTCCTTTGCCATCTTGAGCCAAACGGGATGAACTCCGTCCAAACAGGTGTTTCGCAAATCCTCCAACTTTGAATCCCATGACGCGCTCCATTTACTTCCCAGGCGAGCCCTTTGAACAAGCAACCCCGCTAGACGATACCCAACAGGATCATTTGAAGAAAGCAATACATCAACTGATTCAATCCAGTCTTCAGTACTTGCATTCCGACCACGTCGTCCACGATTTCGCATCCGCCGACTGGGCGTGCGATTATTCCCATTCTCAGATTTGACTTCTTCTTTGTCTAAGGCAACGAGCAACAAGCCTTTCCAAGGTTTTTCAAGCAACTTCCAGGCCGCAGTTTCCATCGCTTTNCGACGCCTTTTTTCCGGGNCATCTCCCGCTTTAACCGCGACATCAAGACATTCGAGTAAGTGGTCTTCGGTCACTGCCATTCGTCCGCCCCCCGCCTACGGCGGGATTCCAGCGAACCTCGGACGATTATGAACGCATCGCTGAAGAACGACCCTCGTCTCCGGGGGGTGTGGACCCTCTAAATTTGGCCATCATTCTGCTGCACCCCATTGCAGCACTCTTTGTGATTGGATGGATGGTTCGNCAACATCGATGGCGACAACGGGGCCGTCTACTGAAGGGANACGAACGAAGAGANGCNGTCCGNTCTCACGAGAAANACGGGCAGAGGATTTACTTATTGGCCTGGATTTTAGTGNTTGGTGGGTTTGCCGCGAATGCGACATATCGAATTCGTACGGAGAGNATTGCACTGCCTCAGGCCCTGTTACCGACAGGTGCGGGGGGNCTCCATGCTGGCGGCGGAGTACTTGGNCTGATTCTACTCACCTATTTGTGGCAAAAAGGTCGCAATATCAAGCACTTGAGAGAGTCAGGTGAATCTTGGTCGTTAGAGAAAAGCCGCCATGGGCGCGCCTCGGACGCCATCATGCTCCTGATTGTGATCCATGCTTTCTTGGGCTTTCTTTGGCTGTTACAAATTCTCATTTAGCGGTTACCCCAAGTATGAATCCAAGTCTCTAAATTCCGCTCTATATCGTCGACTTCGACTTCACGATTTTCAACCTCTCCCGATTCCGATAGAGGTTGAATCCGACACCCACAAGCATTTGCATGCCCCCCTCCATCTTTATCGAATGCAGTTGCAAGTACGGTCAAATCGAACAATCCTCCGCTCTTGTGTAGAAATGAATTAGAGTAAAATGAAGCCGATAGAGGCCACTGCTCTTTCCGAGGTGCAACGTCTCCGTGAATGATAATACACGCATCACACCGCTCTCCAAAATGTGCCGTAATCAGGTATCCATTGGTACGTACGCCCTTCCCATCCAATCTCACAATCGCCATGCGGTCCACAACTTCTGAACAACTATCAATCATCGATTTTAGCCGAGAAAACTCATCTTTTGCCACACGAACTTTATTGGAAACAGCCTCAATATTGATTAGTTCATCTGGTGCGATTCCATCCGTGATTTCAGTCAATAACATCGTACACAACTCGATATCGGAGGCGTCCATAATTCGACCAATCCAAACAATCGGGTGATTCGAAAGAAATTCTTCTCTAGAGATTTTGCCCCCATCTAACTTGTCGACCATCTCCATCCATTGACCAATATCTGATAAATCTACAATTTCTCTAAAGGTATCATAGCAGACTCTCGCCGCACTCAGGGCAGAATCCCAGATGATTTTGCATCCCCTTGCTTCCGCCTCTATCAATTGTGCTTCAGTCAACTTATTGGTCAGATGATGATCAATATGCAAACCACAATTTGGGTGAAACGGTAAATCAACAACTGCAGTTAGCCCGTCAATAAACTCGTCTAAATCTCCTCGACGAATTTCCGCAGGGTGGCTAAATTGAACCTCAGCCCCTACCCAAACCCGTTTCAAAATCGCGGCAGACAACAATCCATCGAGATCTCCATCTGCGACAATACGCTGGATTTGAATTTCTTCCACCGCAGCCATGCCCTCCCTCCGAGCATTGCAGGTCAACCCATCTGGCTCTTAGCGTTGGCGACATCGGACGCTGACATTGAGAAACGAATTAGTACGGCTCTCCCATTCCACAGGCATGGAGACGTCATGTGGCGTGGTGCTGGTCAATTTTGGCAGCGTATTACTCCTGCAATACCCCCAAGGACACTGGGGTTTCCCAAAGGGCCACTACGAATCTGAAGACGGTGTTTTTCAGCACACAGCTCTCAGAGAATTGGAGGAAGAAACAGGAATCAGCGACGTTGAAATGCTGGACAATTGGCGAATGCGAACCACCTACACATTCACTCGAAAGGGACGCCTTGTCGAGAAAGAAGTGTTTTGGTTCATTGGCGAAACAGATCAATATGATATCAGACTAAGCCACGAACATCGAAATTTCATGTGGCTCGAATGGGACGATGCAGAAAATCAACTTGATTTCGATCAGAGTAAAGAGGTACTACGTGGAGCAAGAGCACAATTACGTGCGTTGGGTAGAGAAATCTAATCCTGCATCCGCTTGCCTAAAGGCACCCATAGAGTCTCATCTTCACCAAGGGTCATTCCGACCCACCGTGCCAAAACGAAAAACCAATCTGACATCCGGTTGAGATAGGCGATGACAACATCTCTGACAGCACCTTCACCATCGGCGTCCCGAATCTGCACAGCTTTTCGTTCTGCTCTTCTGGCAATAGTTCTTGCCAAATGAATCGTCGAGATTAACGGTGAACCTGCGGGCAAGATGAACGAGGACAAAGGCTCTAATTGCTCAGTCCACACATCCATCTCATCGCAGAGCCGATCTGCTTGTTCTTGAGAAATAACAGTCATCATCTCGGGGATTTGGCCAGGCATGAAGGAACACTCCCCCCCGATATCAAACAATTCTTGTTGGATTAGGCCTAATTTCGGTATAGCCGCACTTCGAACAGTTCGCACTGTTGCCCTTCCCCCTCCATCCTTGTGATGGGCCTCTAGCCGCTCAAATTCTGCCAACACCATTCCAATTACAGAATTTAACTCGTCAACTGTCCCATAAAATGCGACACGCGAATGTGCCTTTGATACACGCTCACCTGAAGCCAACGAGGTTTCACCACGATCTCCTCCTCCAGTGTGAACCTTCGTGATGCGTACCATAGCCCTGGGGTAGGAATGGGGAACAAGGGTCTTTCGCTTATTCACGCACTTTCTGGAACTGGACTCTTCCGGGTATCCAATCTGAATTTCTGGACGAGTAATGATCCAAAGGTCAACCAAATGATTAGTTCAAGCAGGACGCAAATCCAATACCACGTCCCCAAACTTTTCAAAATCTGATTCGCATCGTATGGCTGGCCATTAAACCCCAAATACAGGGCTTGTGAGAGTAGATTCGCTCCAAACCAAATGAGCACAATTGCCCAACTCAGACTCAGACCCGCGCTTCTGATGCTTTCTCTCCCCATCACACCACGATTAATTATCACACTCAGGGATATTTAACCCCTCGTTCAAATCCCCATATGCCCCGCGATTTGCTATTCTTCTTCTGAATCGTGACGCACCAAACGTGCCAGGCAACCGTCTATTTTTCCGAGCCAGGCAGCTTCAATTCCTTCCTCTCCACCAAGCCTTTCTAGGAGGTTTCTGTGCTTATCAGCCTCAACATGATTACCTTGAAATTCATGAATCCGAATCAGCGCTGAGTGACTCATTGCATCCAACCAAGACTCATCGACACTCCAAGATTTCTCAAACATAGAGATCGCCCCACGTTCACCATCGATGAGCCCACGATCTAATTGGCGCAAAGCGGCTTGGGACCAAGAACGACCCTGGACACCGATAACCAAACCCTTCCAGAACAAGAATAATTCAAGCAAAATCACGGTGGTTGCAAGAAAGAATCCGAACCACTGTTCTGTGGTTGTATAATCATCCCAACCTTCGGTCAAAATTGCAATCGTTGCTGCGACAAACCACATACCGGCGAACGGCGCTAAAACAACATCTTGATTGCGCCGATCATGAATGGCNCCAATAATCACTCCNAGTGCACCCATGCCACCCGCGATNAAAATNGGTGTCTCTGCGGTGGTCAAGCGAGGTGAATTTGTCGACATGGCGAGTACCCCAGCAAAGGTCAACATCAACCAAGCCCAACGAGAGCCGATTTCAGGGAAGGGCTGAGCACGACTCATCCACAACAGCAAGGCCGCGGTTCCACCAAGGAACGCAATCCAACCCCACATGTCCCGAGCGCGTTGGTTTTGGTATTCAATCCATTCCAGCCTCGCCGCTGGGTTCACCATCATCTCCTCGCCACCCTGGTTGCCAAAACTCTTCGTTGTCCAACCAAGCCAACCAGTCTTCGGCATTCGCCTTCAATAAACGAAATGCCCGCCGTTCCAATCCTTGCAATAGACCAGCATCCAATTCATTTTCCGNATGGGCACTTTTCCACTCGATTTGCATCTGTGAGATTCTTCTCTGTCCTTCTGCATGATTGTCGAAATGNTGTTCACAAATTTCGCGTAAATCNGTGAGCCAAACTCGAGTACCCTTGATNTGCGGGTCATCCTTGAACGCCGTTTTGCGACGCTTGAACGGCCACCATCCCATNCCAACTCTGTGCCACCCCTCCTCCATGAGCCTTCGCCCCAACCATGATGGTGTAAGGTCATCAGCGATTGACATGGCCCGAATCGTAGTCCACACGCATGGCAAGGCTCGCGAGAAGGGCTATTCACACTTGATTCAGAAATATGCCGAGCGCTTGGAAGGTAGAGGGGTAACTCTCATCCCACATTCTGATCGATTAAGCCACGATGCATACACTTCGAAAATTGAAGATGCCGCATCCAATGGTGTGCTCATTCTACTGGACGAGAACGGGAAGTGTGGTTCGACTGAGTGGATGCTTGCGAACTGGCAACAATGGAAATTATCGAGCAAGGCGACCCACTTGGCCATCGGCCCAGTTGATGGATTCAGTGACACGTTCATCACAAAGCACTCAACAATCTCATTGGGGCCGCTGACCATGACCTATGAGATGGCTGCAGTTGTTTTGTTGGAGCAACTATATCGGGCCAGTGAGATTGAGCGCGGTTCATCATATCATCGTGAATGATTAGCACTCAGCATATTCTACAGCATCCAAAGTTTGTCCAATATCGACAACCTCATTCCTGGCATTGACGTGTACAATTGTCGGCGAATAGGAATCAATTTCGTCACTAGAAATCCCTTCGAACGTGAGTAAAATGACCAAGTCACCTGGATGAACAAGATGGGCCGCCGCACCATTAATGCAAATTTTTCCAGAACCCGCAGGCGCCTTGATTGCGTAGGTTTCTAATCGAGAACCATTGGTGACATCGAGGACATGGACTTTCTCCCACTCTTCGATTCCCGCTGCTAGCATGAGGTCAGAATCGATTGAAATTGACCCGACATAGTCAACATCAGCATCCGTCACGGTGGCTCGATGAATTTTCGACCGCATTACGAAGCGCATGATACCCCTCAAACCGAGTGGACATGCATCCCCATATCAATCTCTCTAATGGCCGACTTAGAGGCGTTGACGGGCTTGACGTTGCGCATCTAGAGCACAGATTGCTGCCATGTGAACAACATCGCGCACCCCATCTTCTCTCTGTAGTACATGAACAGGTTTCGCCATGCCTTCCAAAATTGGACCCGTCATCTCAGCATCTCCGAGCCGTTGTAGGAGTTTGTATGAGATGTTGGCAGAAGCAAGATTTGGACAAATCAGAACATTTGCAGGCCCACCNAGGGTCATGAATGGATACTGTTCCTGAATCGCGGGCACCAATGCAGTATCTGCCTGCATAGGTCCATCGATGATAAGTGTTGGATCCAGTTCCCTGGCAATTTCTAGTGAATCTTCAATTCGTTCACTTCGATATTGACTNGATGACCCAAAGTTCGAGAAAGATAGTAACGCCACTCGTGGCTCGATACCAAATCTTCGAGCAACTCGTGCGGTTTGAACTGCAATTTCGGCCAACGTTCTTGCATCAGGATAGATATTGATGGTTGCATCACTAATAAACATCAACTGACCCTTAATTGTCATCATGTATGTACCGACAACACGGTGCGCATCTTCGGCCATTCCAATTGTAGCGAGGCTTGGTTTCAAGAATTCAGGATAATCCCTAGAAATTCCACCAATGATTCCATCTGCATCTCCCATTTCAACCATCATTGAGCCAAACCAAACTCTCGATTTGAGCAANCGCCTCGCATCGGTGAGCGTGATTCCCTTACGCCCACGCTTTTTTTGCAACTCTTNCATGTAAACACCCCGTCGCCGAGGGTCCTCTCGTGGATCGATTTCTTCGCACTCAAAATCAAGTCCAAGCGCTTCTTTCGCGGCTGCAATTTCATGGGAGCGTCCGAGTAAAACAGGGAAGCAAATCCCCTCTTGAATACACTGCGCTGCTGCTTTGAGCATGGTGGGATGGTCGCCTTCGGTGAAGACAATCCTTTGTCGCAATCTCCCCGCTTTTTCGATGACGCCACGCATGATTGACCGAGTCAGCCCCAATCGCCCTTCCAACTGGTTTCGATAAGCATCGACATCAAACGACTTTGCGATTTCAGGNGCNACCACNCCTTCCTCTACCGCCGCTTGGGCAACTGCGCTTGCTTCCCAAATCAGAACTCGNGCATCAAAGGGTTTGGGNATAAGATAATCTGGACCAAACTGGATTTGCGCACCCCCATATGCAGCCGCAACATCATCGGGTACAGGCATCTTCGCCAATTTAGCCAGTGCCATTGTCGCGGCCATCTTCATGCCCTCGGTGATTTTGTCTGCCTGAACATCTAACGCACCGCGGAAAATATAGGGGAACCCAAGGACATTGTTGATTTGATTTGGATAGTCAGATCGCCCGGTTGCCATAATGGCATCATCGCGAACCGCAGCTACCTCTTCTGGCATGATTTCTGGCGTAGGGTTCGCCAAGGCAAAAATCAGCGGCCTCGCCGCCATTTTTTCAACCATTTTTCCAGACACGATTCCTGCCTTAGACAGACCGAGGAATACATCTGCTCCGACCAATGCATCACCCAACCCTCCATCTGGAATATCTCGGGCGAATCTGGCCTTGTACTTGTTCAACTCACCGGCATCTTTCCGTTTCTTGGTCAGAATACCACCGGAGTCACAAACCAGCATGTTCTCTTTACGTACACCGAGACGGACATAATGCTCAGCGCATGACAGTGCCGAGGCCCCGGCACCAGAAATCACGACCTTAATCTGCTCGATTTTTTTCTTTGCGACTTCTAATCCATTGAGTAAGGCTGCACCTGAGATAATCGCAGTTCCGTGCTGATCATCATGCATGACTGGAATATCGAGTTCTTTGACCAATCGCTTCTCAATTTCAAAGCATTCAGGAGCTTTGATATCCTCNAAATTGATTCCACCAAAGGTGGGTGCGATTCGCTTGACAGTATCCACAAATTCATCGATATCTTCGGTATCAACTTCAATGTCAAAAACATCAATATCAGCAAAGGCCTTGAACAGCAAACCTTTGCCTTCCATCACAGGTTTTCCGGCTAAGGCCCCGATATTTCCTAAACCCAACACTGCCGTACCATTCGAAATCACGGCAACCAAATTCCCACGCGAGGTATACTCCATCGCTTTCTTTGGATCTTTTTCGATTTCAAGACAAGGATAAGCCACACCTGGCGAGTAAGCAAGTGAGAGTTCACGCTGCGTTCCATGCGGTTTTGTGGGTAGTACGGTAATTTTTCCAGGGGGGTTTGCCGCATGGTATTCCAATGCATCTTTTCGGAACTGATCCTCCGACATGCGCACCTCTCCGAGTTCTCCGGCTTACGGTCTATTCTATTCCCTTTCCCCTCGTTTTGTTTGTCATCAACCGATTCTTCTGGCATTCAACAATATCCAATGTTCGGAGTACTGCGTACCTATTCGGACGTTAGGGTGCAATTATTGACATCGAAACACCCCTTTACAAGGCGCTTGGTATACAAGTATACCATGCGGCTCAACCAGCCACACACTTCAAATGGCTTGGAAAAGCCAGCCAACCCCATGAGTACCCATGCCAATCGCCGAGCCCTGACATTGGTTTGCTTGATGATTCTCGCATCTTGGACCCCTTTGGCTTCACTCCCAATCGCAAGTGCACACGGCGGAATTATGGCTGAATGGGGGGGTGAAGGTAGCAATGATACGGGGTGGATTCGGATGGATGCCACCGGTGCTGATTCCGCATCCGGTCAAATGGCCATGAGCAATTTGATGATTGATTTCGCACCGGGTGCAGAAATTTCGAATTTGTCCTTTGAAGTTCGAGTCAACGGTTCTAATGGCACATGGATTCAGGAACCTCAACTGCTCCTTCCTGATGCACCAGCCAGCATTCTAGACTGGCGCGGCCTCGGTAGTTTTGGGCAACAAAACGATTTCATCAACGGCGACCCTCACAGCGGTCGCCTGTCTCCAAACAGTGATTCGAATGCGGGATGGGTGTTGCCAGGTGGCTCAACTGTCACCGATGTTGTGATTGAAGCGCTACGTCCAGCAGATACCTACGTGTCCACTTTCCGATATGACTTGGTTGTGCAAGATACAGCGGTCCACCCTGTGGATGGCCGTCTTTACGTCGCATTGGAGAATGCGGTTTTGCAGGTCGATGCAAACAACAATCCGCAGATGATCCACTGGTTCGACGAAGAAATGGAGCCACTGGATATGACGATTGACCCCTCAGAGGGCATGCTCCACGTCACTTGCAATGATGGCCTTATCCGAGTGTTCTCACTAGCAGATAGTTCGCTGCTTGGAAACTACACAAGCCCTAGTGGCGAAGTCATAGATCGAATCGAGAATGTTGGCCCTGGTTACTTCCTCGCTGCCAATGGGGCCTCTCTATGGCAGGTCACCGTTGGACCCAATTTAGCAACGACATGGGTCAATGCAGCGACACTGTACCAAGGACAGATGGAGATTTCAGTCACCGACATGCTTGTTGTCAGCACAGACGTTTGGATCGGTACCGATGGTGCAGGTTTGTTCCATTTCAGTGGTGGTTCAGTGCAGCAATACAGTAGCCAAAACACCCTTCCTAGCGACAGCGTTGTTGACCTGGAAATGGCAGGAACTTACTTGTTGATTGGTCTTGAAGACGCGGGTGTTGCTCGACGAGATTTGTCCACTGGCAATTGGTTGGCGACTTGGAATACAGGAAACTGGCTGTTCAGCGACGAAATCGCATCCATTTCATCGATATCAGGTTGGGTTCACATTCTCGCAGATGACCAAGTCTACTCTTACAATACCAGCAGCCTCTCCTTTTCCTCATCGTGGTCTCTCGCTGATTTAGACCTAGCACGTTCACCAGGAAAGAATCTGATTCCATGGCCCAGTGGAGGCGCACGCGCTCCAGCAGCGGATCAGGTTCTCGTCGACGATGGTTCTGGCGTATTCACACTTCTTCATCCACAAGTGCAGAATCATGGGGCGCCCAGTGCAGGATCTCAACAGCCCTGGCCACAACTTGTGTTGGCATCCGGACCATCTTTCTCTGAAATGTCGGATGCAATCGAACTCAATGGGATATTGTATATCCTCAGTGAAGAGAATCACATCGAGCGATACAACATCACACAACATCGTTGGCACACTCCTCTGGAGTTACAAGTCAATTCAGGAGCAACTTGTATTGCGACCGATGGTATAGATCTGTTCATTGGAACCGACTCTGATGGGATTGTACACATCTCAACAGATGGTTCGACGATTGGAGCATGGGACGCCTCCGACGGCCTCTCAGCAGATGAAGTCACAGACATGGCTTATGATTTCAATTCGGGCCGAATGGTTGCAATCCACCCCTTCTCCGGAATGTCACTTATCGATTCCAATTCCACTACTGTAAACGAAACTTGGACAACCAACCAAGGTGGCCTTCAATCAAACCAAATGAATGCTCTTGCAGTTCGCGGTGGCGTTGCATATCTTGGTACAAACAATCGAGGAATCGAACGGATTGACCTTGTCAATTCAACACGACTTTCTCCCTGGACGTCCACTGGTCTGGACGACCTCGAATCAATGCCGATTGCCATTGATGGCGATACACTGTACCTTGGTGTATACGACTACGGTGTGATCGTCTACAATGCTACAACGGGTGAGCAAACCGACTTGTGGCAACGTACGGGTGGTAATAGACCTGGAAACAATCAGATCCCATCAAATGAAGTCCTTTCT
>PATG01000039.1 GCA_002713555.1 Planctomycetaceae bacterium | reverse complement strand
TTCTGCTGTGACTTCCGTCTCTACGGCCGTCGGATCGTTTTCGGATGCCGTTTCTGCTGTGCCTTCCGCCTCTTCCTCCTCCTCTTCTTCCTCCGTTTTCTCTACGGGAGATTCTTCGGACGATTCCGAATCCGAAGAGGGAGACCCAGCGGTGGGAGTCTCTTCCGTTTCAGTTTCTTGCGACTTTTCTGCCGCGGCAGCTGCTGCTTCCAGGTCTTCTTCCGTGATGCCTTCAGGGAGAGCAGGGAACTCTTCCAGTTCGGGGCTGGCTAACAATAGTTCGTTGAAGCGCGCCATGACAAATAGATAACGGTAGATGTTACNGCCTGAATTTTGAGAATCCGCCATTGTCCCATCAGGATTTTTAGAGTCCTGGGAAGAACCCGTTTCCTGGCTATCGGATTTCATATTGCCAAAGCGCAGCACATACTCGATACCATCACTCAAAGAGCAGATGAGCTGGCCTTCGCTGGAAAGTATTTCTGGGTCGGTACCTGGCTGGAGAGAGACTGCTGCAAAGCCTCTTTCGCCAAGACTTTCTACGGCATCGTTGTCGTTCAGAAAACCCTCACCCGCTTGCAGATCGGCACTGAGCCCGGCAGGTTTACGCTCGACATCGACAATCAGCAGATCTTCTAAGCTATCTCGCAGTTCCTGCAGAGCGTCTTTGTTGAGCTCTTCATCTTCAGCCAATTTGAATTCAACCAACTCATTCTTAGCAGCGTCAAACCTTTTTAACCGCTTGGCACCCCATTCCGATTCGGACTTGTCGTATTCGAGGAGAAATTCCCCGCGACGGTCCCAGAGAACTTGCATGGTAAAACCACCGGCTGCAAGTACTGGACGCAATTCGACAGAATAGTCGTGGATATCGATCTCCTGCAAATCGAGTGGGTTGAGTTTCAGTAGATCGCCTTCGATCCAGTCTTTAAAGCTAGTGGATAAATTTTCGGGATTGAGATTTACGACGTAGACCAGATCTTTATCCGTGTCGCGAACGTGGTATTGGTTTTCAGATTCGGGCACAGGTTTGCCGATGATCATGTCCGAAAGTACGTTGTCATTTTCATCAGAAATCACGATGCGGGTGCCAGCGCCAGAGGATTTCGAATTGAGCTTGGAACTTTCGGGATTCAATACGCCCAACGTATTGTGCTCGCTGGCACTCCGAGCAGCGATACGTAGGATTTCACGATCAATCACATTATTGACCGCCTCGGCCATGCGTTTGTTCGCGTCTGCNGGATACCCTTGCTTGGAGGGAATTGTCCAGAGACCATCAACTTCAGCGATCTCGAATTCCTGCCTGGAAGCAGTTTCTTGTTCAAATTTAACGATTTTCAACCGTTTGGCTTGTCCCACTTCAAAATTATTGAGACGTGCACCGATCAACTCATCAAAATCGTTTCCCTCGTTGCCAGGGCCGACAACGAAANCGAAAGATAGTGAGCCGATTGCCAAGAAGACAAGGACGATCGTTTTAGCCATTTCTGACATGATGCTATGCTTTCTGTTTCAGAATCCATCCCATTTCTCCCGCGTTCAGGGGAAGGGGATTTGAGTTCTGGGATAGGTTCTTAATTGGTTTAACGTAATCTGGATTTAGCAATACCTTCACGTTCAGCCTCTCGTCGTCGAAAAAAGACGTAGAGTGCCACCAGAAGCGGTGGAATGGGAGGTATTAAAATTGCAAAACGCTTATAAAGGTTTTGGATGCTGCTGACTTCTTGTTTAAGATTCGAGTTGATCAGCTTGAGTTTTCGACTACGGTCGGATTCAATCGAACGTAATTCGGCCTGCATCTTTTTTTGTTCTTGCTGAGCCACCACTTCAATCTGTTGTTCGATTTCCATGCGGCTTAGCCCTTTTGTATTACGAACCGCATCCACTTTGTCCTGAACGGCTTGTTGGGCTTCACTGATCTCAGCCTGAACCTCATCTAAAAATTCTTTTTCTTCATCCAATGCTTTTTGGCGATTTGCTCGTGTTGCTTCGTCGATTTTAGCAAGGGTGCGGTGGGCTGGAGCCCTTTTCCGAATAGAGATAAATCGCTCATCGCCAGCCAGTGTGTCGATGATATTGAGGATAAAAGTCACATTCTGGGTGGCCGTGAGTAGTTCACGATTCCCGCTTTCTCGAATGGTGAAAAAGTCGGGGATAATCCAATCGATATCAGCAACAACAACAGCTTGAATAGGAGTGCCGGTTTCTGTTTCTTTTTCGGCACCCGCATTTTGCATCTCTGGATTGGAAGTTTGAGAACCGTTGGGTTTGTCAGGATCGGTCGCACTTGCCAGTTCACTGATAAGATCATCCTCACTTTGTTGGAAACCATGAATATGAGCAGCAAGGATGTGGGTGTAAGAATCGGACTGGTGGTGAAATGTTCGTGGATTCATNCCGCGTCGACGGATTGCCATGGTTTCGACAACCCCAGAGCCATCCCCACCGGTGATCACCAATTGGTCAAATTCTAAATTTGAATCTTCATCAGGTGCAATTGAGCCAGGATAGACCAGCAGAACCTGATTCATGCCCGAGGTAATGATGTTCTCTGAATTCAAGGGATCTACTGCGCCATTGCCCTGGTCGACAAAGATCCAGTGCGAATCGATCTGACCACGAAGCGTGTTTTCAGGTTGGTATTCCTGCCAAATCACTTCTCGGGCCTTCAACTCAATTCCTAGAGTTTTCCAGAGCTGGTTGATGTCGCCTTTGGGTTGAGGTCGACCGCCGCCAAACATGCCCATCATGCCCGGGGGTTGTTTCGGCTCGGCTGTGCCTGCGACTTCGTTCGGAAAGAAGTAGGGCATAGGATCTTCCAAGATCAGGGTGGGGGTGCCGTTGCGGACAGCGTCGACAAAATGATCCATCTCCTGAGGCCCCAGCATGGAAGGTTGTATGGCGATTAAAACATCATATTTTTCCTTGATGGGCTGCGTCGGATCAACGGGCTCATCGTCAATATCGTATTGTTTGCGCAATTCAGTGACCAAGGCGAATTCCTGCTCTCGGTTACTCGAAGGATTGACGAACGGAAGCCCCGTATCCACGATGCCAACTTTGAAGCGTTTTTCTTGGGTGACTGTCGAAATGGAACGCACCAATTCGTATTCAACGGGTATTCCCTTATCGATGAAGGGTATCACGACCTTGCCCAAACCTGAGGTGACGGCCGCACCTAAAAAGAATTCTTCACGGGAGCGTTCTCCCCCCTCATTGATCAAAACTTCCTGGGGAGTGATTCCAAAATTGTCTTCGGCCTTTAGCGCCTCAGGGCCGTAGTTTTCGATTTCATGTTTATTAACTTGGATTTTGTTGCCACTCAAACTGCTCATTTCTGACAGGACTGCCAGTAGGTTCAACTTGGTGTCGGCGTATTCGGTGGGTACTTGAGGGCTGATGTAGGCGTCTATTTTGATCGTTTTAGCGCTCTCATCATCCCGGAGATTTTTGAGAATGCTCACCGTGTCTGCGGAGAGCGAACTGAGTTGTTCGCTGCTGATATCAGCATAGATCCAATTATGGGTTTGCGCAACTTCGGTGACACCAATGGCCAGGCCCAGTAAGGCAATGGTGCGTACTACATAATGTCCCAACAAGCCATGGTTGTCTTCGCGAGCTTGCCAATGCCTGCGGCCAATCAAAATCATGCAGAGATAGAGCATTACGGCGGCCAGGGCTATGAAATAAGCCACTCCACTGATACCGATTACTCCGCGTTCAAAATCCTGGAATCGTTCCATGGCGCTCCAACGGCGGATCGTTTCGGCCCACGTATTGTTTGTGATGAACCAACCGGCAACACCAAAAAGAGCCAGTGGCAAATTGAAAAGCGTACCCAGAATAAACCCTACGGTAAGATTGTCGGTCAGAAACGACGCAACCATGCCGATTGCAATCATGGCGATGCCGATAAACCAGTAGCCGATGAAAGTACTGATAAAGAGTCCACCATCAGGATCACCCAGTCCCCATTTAAAGACCAGGTAAATTGAAAAGGCGGAGAACATGAGCGAAACGCTGAAAATGGCAACTCCCGCCAGGTACTTTCCCAACACCACATCGAAATCGCTTGCGGGAGAAGTCAGCAGGAGTTCATCCGTACCTTGGCGGCGTTCTTCGGCCCAGATGCTCATGGTAATAGCCGGAATAAAAACCAGCATGATGAATGGCAACCAACGGCTGAGTTGATCGAGATTGGCCAGATTGCTGGCAAAAAACTCGGGTGGCCAAAAGGTGGCTAGTGCGCTCAGCACGACAAACACACAAATAAACACGTATCCTGTCGGGCTGGAAAAGTAGCTGACGAAGTCACGTTTAAAGATGGATTTCAGAACGTTCCAGTTCATGGTAGAGGTCTTTGCTAGGGTGTTTGAGGCTGAAAGCTAGTAGGGAGGGCGTCCGCCTGGTTGGAAAGGAGAATACGGGGAACTCCGCGCCTCCGTCTTGGTGTTAACTAGTTGTTGTCAGTTGATGAAAGCGTTCGTCGAGGTTCGTTTGTTGCTCGCTCAATTGTGTAGGCGTTCCATCGAACACCAGCCGGCCCTCGTTGATAAATACCACACGATTGCACATTGCTTCGACTTCTTGCAAAATGTGCGTGGACAGCAAAATGGTTTTCGATTGCCCCAATTCACGAATCATTTTTCGAACTTCTCGGATCTGATTCGGGTCGAGCCCTGCTGTGGGTTCGTCGAGTATCAGGACATCAGGATCGTGCAACAAAGATTGCGCCATTCCAACACGTTGACGAAAACCCTTGGAGAGTTTGCCAATGGGTTTGCCAAGGACACTACCCAGGTTGCAGATATCGACGATGGACTCAAAACGTTCATCAAATTGGCTGGGGGTCATGCCGCGCAGATCAGCAAAAAAGTTGAGCAGTGTGCGAGGCGTCATGTCGGCATAGAGGGGGCCATTTTCGGGCAGGTACCCGAGTCGCTGCGCGCCTAGGAGTCGCTGGGTGGCCATGTCGTACCCTGCAATACGGGCTGTTCCTTCGGAGGGGGCCAGATAGCCAGTCAAAAGTTTCATGGTGGTACTTTTGCCGGCTCCGTTGGGACCTAAGAATGCTGCGACTTCGCCTTGGTTGATAGAAAAGGTTACGTCGCGTGAAGCAGCAAAACTGCCATAGAATTTCGAAAGGCCTTGGGCCTCGATCATTGGCACATCCGCCCCTGAAGAAGCGTGGTTCGTTTCGCTCATCGAAAATTCTCTCTCCGTTGGTTGTCTTAATTGTATGGGAACCGGAATGTTGCTTGCCGAAGAAAACTGTTCGGTGGCAGGACTTACCACAAGCGGATTTTGGGGGTACAGGCTGTAAATTCCCACCTGTCCCATCTGTGGAAATGTTGAGCCTGTGAGGTAAGGTGGGGAAGCAAATGCTCGAAAAACAGCACTTGCGGTGATCCGCCTTGCTTCCCTAGGAGCCCCGGGGATGGGCCTCGAACCCGAATGTATTGTCCAGGTTAAACTGCTTTTTAAGTTAATCCATGGACCTACACTCTGTCTATACCTGACGCTACGCTGGAAGGTAAAAGGGGGGTCGTCCGCGAAGGATATTTTTTTCAAAATATTTGGCTGTCAGAAGGTCGAGGCAGATCAAATGCCAAGTATGTCTGCCCTCTCCTGACGGCAGCATCGAGTCGTCCCCCCCCGGTACCGCTAGGGACTGTTACGGCACCCGCTAGGAACTGGTCCGCAGGGACATCAGGCGCAGTTTCCATTGTTTGTCATCCTGCTCGGGGAAATCACTCCGCAGATGCACGCCACGGGATTCCTCGCGATTGAGCGCCGTTTGGAGCATCACGCGGGATACGGTAAGCATATTCTGGAATTCCCACCCATCTGGTTCGGAGAACTGACGTGGGAGGGCGTACCTGCACCAGCCGTCAATCGTATCCAAGGCCTCTGCGAGCTGTTTTCCGGTACGGCGTACACCAGCGGCGCGCCACATCAGGCTTTTCAGCGAATTACGCATGTCTTGCAGATCGAGTGGCTCATGGGGGGGCTCCGCCACAGGATTTTTCAGTGGAATAGCCTGGTAGGTGTCTTTTTGTGAGAGCGCAGCTTCTGATGCCCCCGCACCGGCGTGGGCTCCATAGACGAGTCCTTCGAGAAGGCTATTGGATGCGAGGCGATTTGCTCCATGCAGTCCGCTACTTGTGACTTCGCCCGATGCCCACAGTCGGGGGAGCGTCGTATGTCCGTCTTGATCGACTTTGACACCGCCAATCATGTAGTGCGCACCGGGGCGCACGGGGACACGATCTCGTGTGATGTCGATACCGAATTCGGCACAGCTTTTAGAAATGCCCGGAAAACGCTGCCGCGCATTTTCAGCACCGAGTGGAGTGAGGTCGAGGTAAACGCAAGGATGGTGTGTTTTTTCCATGCGATCAACGATCGCCTGGCTCACAATATCACGTGGGGCTAATTCGGCACGCGGATCGTATTCGGGCATAAAGCGTATGCCATTGGCATCTACCAGAAGAGCCCCTTCTCCACGCACCGCTTCCGTGATGAGGCTGCGGCTGCTGCCTGCGATGTAAAGGACCGTAGGATGGAATTGCATGAATTCCATGTCCAGGAGTTCTGCTCCTGCGCGGTAGGCAAAGGCGTGGCCATCGCCGGTAGCAACGGGCGGGTTCGTTGTTTCGCGGAAAATTTGGCCAACGCCACCCGTACATAGAATGGTTTGCTTGGCCCACACAAAAGTCTTGCCGTGATGCTTGTTCCAGACCAGGGCGCCACGGCAGGAACCTTCATGTGTGAGAAGATCGATGGTAAAGGTGTTTTGCCAGATTTGAGCTTGGAGTTCTGTTTGCGCACGCTGGATCATTGCGCGCATGATTTCTTGACCTGTGGCGTCTCCCAGGGCGTGGGCAATCCGGTTATGGCTGTGCCCCCCTTCTCGTCCCAGTAACAACTCACCTGCTTGACGATCAAAAACGGTTCCCCATTGGATCAATTGTTGAATGTGAGATGGGGCTTCACGAATTACCATTTCTACAACATCACGGTCACACAATTCACCACCCGCATTGAGCGTATCGTCAATGTGGTTGTCAAAGCAGTCCTCTGGAGTCAGTACGCCTGCAATTCCGCCTTGGGCATAGGTACTGTTGGATTCCTGCAATCGATCTTTGGTGATGACCAGCGCAGAAAGTTGGGGGTCGATGGCCATGGTGGCACGCATTCCAGCGATGCCGCCACCGATTACCAGCACGTCGACAAAATGATGCGGAATATGCTTGGGATGAAAAGGGACGAGGTAGCGAGGGATCGGAGGATTCATTCGTTATTTCCATTAGATGTCGCGGTGCCTTTGATGTAGGCACGCACTTGCTCCTGGTATTCCAAGGGCGTGCGACCACGGTAAGCTTCTTGCAAATCGCGAAGATGGTCCTTGGCGGTTTGTGAACGATAGCCAAATCGCTGCTTGGGCAACAAGCCTAGATTCCGTAAGGAATTGTCGAGTTGGGCTTGTGCTTCTTTGGAGCCCTTATCCGCTTGGGCCTGTGCTTTGAGATTCTTCCAGCGATTGACAAATCGGCGCAGTTCGTCCTGGTTCCAGCCAAGTTTTTCCAGGAGTTTTTCGTCCACTTGTTTATTCTTTAGTTGGTCTTCAAGTTTTTCGAGGACTAAATCCGTTTGTTTGCGTGCATAGTCAAGGTTGGCTTGATCAGCTGGCGATAACTCACCTTCTGGCGGAGGAACCGTATCGCCCCCCTCGCCTCCACCCAGGGGAGGTGATGGGGATTCGCCGGGTTTGCCTTGCGATTGCTTTTCAGTCCCCGTTGATGGGGGGTCTTCCGTGGATTGGCCTGCAGCTTGATTTGGGGGTAGGCCGTCTTGAGGATCGTCCATGTTTTGAGACGCACCCGGGGCGCCGCCCTGTTCGCCTTCCGGTTGTTCTCCGACAGGTTGGTCACTGCGATCGTCCGATTCGCTACCAGGGCCGGGTTGGTCTTTGCTTGATTCGCCCGTTTGGTTTGCAGCCGGTTGTTGGTCACCGGGACGCGCACCCGGTTCGCCTGTGCCGGGTTCGGTCGCTTGTCCGCCACCCTCTTCGGCTGAGGTTTTTTCGCCTGCGCCTCCGGTGCCCTCGGCATCTGCTTGTTGCCCCGCGCCTTCTTCACCACCACCGGCCTTGTCTCCTCCCTGGCTACCCTCCGAGTCCGACTCCGTCTGGCCCTCAGCTTGGGCGGGAGCTTCCTGATCGTTGAGTTTCTCCTCGCCTCCTGCTGGGCTGTCGTTTTTATCGTGTGGTTTTTTGGCCCCTTGAGAATCTGGCACCCCTTGCTCTTCACCCGGATTTTCACCCGCACCAGCATTGCCCTGTTCGGGAGACATCTGGCCACCAGCAGCTGGGTCTTCCTGCGGTTCGCCAGGTTGCTCTCCGGCTTCTTGGGGTTGCTGTTCTGGAGGTGGGTTTTCAGCCCCGGGTCCTTCGTTGTGGGGATCCTGTGGGTCCCCAGAATTCGAGCTATTGTCCGGGGCTGTCGTTTGATCGCCGCCGTTTTCACCCTGTGGGTTATCGTTGGCACCTTCCGCGGCCGGATTGGCATCGTCCGCTTCGTTTTCCTTTGCTACCTCTGCGGGCTCTGTATTTTGTTCGTTGAAGTGTTTCACCATGCGCTCAAAGGCTGTGCCGTCGTCATCGCCTTGAGAAGAAACCTTCTCCTGCTCTCCCTGATTCTCACCCGATTGTCCATCGTTTGGATTGCTTTCTGTCGGTTCGCTGGAGGGCTGGCCCTTTTCTTGTTGGTTACCTCCTTTGCCAGATGGAGCCTTTGGCGAGGGATTCTCTTCCTGGCCCGACTGGCCATTGGCTCCCGCTCCACCTTGTTCGTTCGGTTCGGCATCCTGCTGGGCATCCCCCTTTTGTCCGAGTCCCCCTTCTCCTTGGCCGTCGGACTCGCCTGAGTCGGATTCCTGACTTTCGGCATTTGGCTCTTGGCCTGGCTCTTCATTCTGGTTATCGCCTGTGGGGGGCGTACCCTGGGGCGATTGAGAGGAGCCTGAATCATCCTGTTGCTGATCGTCCGAATTTTTTCCCTCATTGCGCTGCTGAGCATCAACAACACGCAGTTTACGGCGTACTGTAGAAGCTCTATTCGCTTGAGGACGACGATTGTCGGCAGCTACCACCCAATACTCCATGACGTCGCCAATATGCAGTCCTAATTCAGCAGCCGTTTTGCGCAGCTTGCCTACAAAGAGACCTTGGTGATTCTCGTTGAGAAGCGTTTCTTCGACGACTGGTTCGCCATCGACTGCGCCGTACAGGGTGACATGGCTCAATGCAAAATCGGGATCACGCGCTTCGATTTCAAAGTTCACTTCCTGATTGAGCGTCACATCCAGGATGGCTTCTTCTGGGATCAGTAACTGGATCTCAGGAGCATAATCGGGGATGATATCAATCTGATATTTCGGTGGCAACTGGTTCTTGCGGCCTTCGTCCGTTTTATACCGGAGCACATAACTTTCGTATCGGGGTGTGCGGCGGTCGTCTTCAAGCTCCAGCAAAAAAGTAACCGTGGCCCGTTGATTGCTGCTATTCATAAGCAGATCATGCTTGCCGTCGGCTTCGAAATCGATGTGTGCTTGATAGATGGGTTTATTGGCCTGCGCCATCAAAGTCACACGTGTTCCTTCAAGGGCTCGGATATCTCCCGTGTGTTCCACTTCAAGGGAGGGGTAACCCGTGTACGAGGGATACTCGTAACGCAGCGTGCTGACAACAAGTGTAGGCTGGGAGAAGACCGAAACTCGGAATCGCGGTGATTTCGCATCACCAGCTTCAATCCAATACGTTAAGTCCTGCTGAACACCACCAACTTCATGAGCTGCTATTCGGTGGGGAATTACGCATTGAAACAGGTTGGTTTCGCGTGCTGCCGACAGTTTAACTCTTTGATTGATTTTTTGTTCGTCGACGGTTGAATAAACCAGATGGGCCGGTTCGTCATTTTCCAGACCAAACAACTCAGCCGATATTTTCAAAGGCTCGCCTCGAGCAATGGAAGTCGTGCCGGGCGAAACGTTGACTATTTGAACTCGGCTGGGGACTGCGATTTCTGCCCAAGGCAAGAGAATGCGTGCTGCGGAGTCGAGCGGGTCTTTAGGTGATGCGATGCGATAAATGGTACCGATTGCAACAAGAGCTACCAAAACATATCCCAACCTCAAGATCGACGTACGGTCAACGACCGAATCCATGGGCACTCCAGCGAGTTTTTGAGCCGCCTGTTTTTCAATAGCATGGTAGATCTGCTTTGGCATTTGTTGCCGATGTCCACGCAGCAAGAGTAAATTTAACAGGCTGTTTTTCAGTGAAGGAGTGCTTTGCTCGATTGCCAAGGCCGCGTAGGCGGGGTTGATGGATTGATGGATGAACCGCCAGAATATCCGCCCGCTGTGCCAGGCAACTCCCAGTATCAGTAGGGTGAACATGATGATGCGCAATGGGGTATTCCAGCCACCGGGGATAACCCAGTGCTCCAGAACGGCCATCGTTAGCAGGTAACTCAGCACACCGATCAGCAGTGTGATAATCCCCGCAATAGCATCAACTCCCTTGAGAGCCCGCCGAGTGCGATAGATTTGTTGGTCGACAAGACCCGTTCTATTGGAGGGGACAGTTTGGGGAGACTGGATTTTATTCTTAACGCTAGACATCAGTCGCTAAAAGGTAGATGGGGGGTAGCTAACAGACCTCTTGCCACCCAGCGAGGTCCCCAATCTGTTAAAAATGCAGGGAGAGGTAGGAGGGCCAGTGTCTTGTACGGTGCTTCCACCATTATACGGAGCTTAGTCCAGAAGTAAGCCATCTGAGGGCGATTTGTGCCAGTTGGGGTAGTGAGATTTGACAGTTTTCCTAAAAATTACGCTTTCATGACCGATCTTACTGCTTGGCGACTCTCAATATTCCGAATTCACCCTTGGACTCCCCGTGTTCAACTCCACCCAATTTAGAGATTTAATCAGTGGCCGCCAGCGGGGTATTTGGCCCGCATGCTTGCGAGGGGTGCTGCTTCTTATCGAATGGCCCTACCGATGGGTCATGGAGTGTCGGAATCGTCGCTACGACCAAGGCCGGTCTAAAATCCATGCAATGGAAGTTCCGGTCATTAGTGTCGGTAATCTCACTCTTGGTGGGACAGGCAAGACTCCCCTTGTGGAATGGCTTACTCAATTTCTAACGGACCAAGACTTGCGAGTTGCCATAGTCAGTCGGGGATATGGTGCTGACTTGGGACAGAAAAACGACGAGGCGCAGGAACTCGAACTGGCTCTTCCGACGGTGCCTCATATCCAAAATCGCGATCGGGTAGCTGGTTCTCGACAGGCGATTGGAGAAGAAAAAGCCCAAGTGATTGTGCTGGACGATGGATTTCAGCATCGACGCCTGGGACGTGATCTCGACATTACATTGCTGGATGCTACCGAACCCTGGGGATTCAACCACGTTTTTCCACGCGGGACACTCCGTGAACCACCTGCGGGCTTAGCACGCTGCCAGGTTGTCATGCTAAGCCGTGCCAGCATGTTGGAGCCTGCAGCACGTCACGCAATCCAACAACAAGCTGCAAGTTTAGCCCCCACAGCTCTTTGGTGCGAAGTCGACCATGGCCCTGAGAAGCTCATAAATTCAGAGGGCCAGGAGATGCCTCTGGCGGCCCTCTCGGGAAAGCGGATTGCCGCGTTTTGCGGTATCGGTAATCCTGAAGGATTTCGTTATACGTTAGATTCTTTTTCCGAGGAACTTGTCCGTTGGCGAGAATTTCCCGATCACCATGCCTACACACAGCAAGACACGGTTTCACTCAGCAACTGGGCTCAAGGTGCTAATTTGGTGATTTGCACAAGAAAAGACCTGGTCAAATTGCGCCGATCTGATCTAGGGGGTATCCCCTTGTGGGCGCTCAGTATTCGTCTTGCATTTCTAGATGGTGAAGAGCTTTTTAAAACAGTACTGCGACAAGTGACACAAACACAGATTCTTAAATCGGAGTGCCAGTGAATTGGTACTGCCCGCGTAGCATTGGATGAAGTAGCAGGGGATGAAATGGGTGCGGTAACCCACGGCAGCTGGGATTGCTGCAAAATTCAACAGGGTTATGTTTTCACATCAATGTTATTGACAAGCCGTTCGTATTCTAGAATTCCCATGGCAGCATGCTGGGCCAGTTGCTTAGTGTAGAAGGTGTTGCACTTGCCGGTCAGGACTATGGTATGGTCGGTGGCAGAGACGTCGGTTGTAAAGACACGGAGGCCGCGAATGCAACCAGGCAATCTCGTCTTGATTCGTTTGTGTACGCGAAGTACCAATTCAGCGAGGTGCTCTTCTACATCGGCATCCGGTTTTTGGGTTTCATATACCCTGTGACGGGCTACCCCTAAAGAATCCTGCTTTGCCGTTTGGGACTGTCCTGGAGTTGAGGATGCACTGGTGGCGAGCAAATCGGTCTGCTGAACCGAAGTTTGCTGTTGAGATTCTGCCTGCGGGTGAACCGAAATGATCATCTCCCTACCTCCATGTCGGGAACGGCTGGCCGTGAAAGCAACGGCTAGGACCGTGTTAGCAACAGCAGAGCCGTTGCTTAGTAACCCAATTTATTGCCGGATTGACGTTGGAGGTCAACAGGAACACATGTTTATGCAGCCAATGGGGGGATGACCCACAAGATGTATTGGTGCAGTCCATCACTTCCCCCATTTTGTGCTGCTTCTATTGGCGACTAGGGGGCCACCGGTACCGAGGCTTCAATACCTGGCCAAGAAATGGCAATTTACGGAATTCTGCGACCACCTCTGCAACCCAAGTAGCGCTTTGGTGCCAGAGCGGATTCTATATCCGCGCTAGCATTACAGGCAGGAGCGTCCTATCGTCCTGGATCGCTCATCTTTCAGGCTCGCTGAGCTAACCAATCTTTTCGAGCTCGATCAGTTTTTGGACGACCTGCTCGGCAAGTTCTTCTGGGCTGGCAGTGTTGGCATCGAGTACAAGTTCTGAATTCTCGGGTGCCTCGTAAGGTGAGCTGATCCCCGTAAAGTCGCTAATTTCACCAGCTCGTGCTTTTTTGTAGAGCCCTTTTGGGTCACGGGATTCGCACGTTTCCAGTGAAGCATCTACAAATATTTCTAAAAAATCACCATCTGCCAGATTTTCACGTACCGCATCGCGGTCCGCACGGTAGGGGCTTACAAAGGCTGTCAGGGTAATGAGTCCCGAATCGCAAAGCAGATTTGCCACAGCACCAACACGGCGTATGTTTTCCTCGCGATCCTGCTGAGAAAAACCTAGACCAAAACGTTTGCCAAATTCCTCGCCGTAGCGTTTTGCCAGCATTTGTGGAGAAGCGCCCAAACTATGGCGAATATTGTCGCCATCCAGTACATAGCTGCGCACGCCGCGTTGGAAGAGTTTTTGATCGACAATATTCGCAACCGTGCTTTTGCCTGATCCACTTAAGCCCGTAAACCAGACAACACATCCACGATGCCCGGAGAGTTTCTCCCGATCGGCACGTGTAATCGCCGCTTCATGCCAAACAACTATGGGTTCTTGATCTTTTGATTCAGACATTGATTGAGTAATTCCTTGAGAAGGGTTAACTAATTCCAGCCAGTTCGCACAGATTTGCAGTAACTACTGGTTGCGGGCAACTCCAGACGAGGAAAAAAAGCGCCTCGGAACACCACCGGCCAGCCGGATGGCCTTGCAGGTATCCGGTTCCTTTGGCAGTGGCTAAAGCAGCTTGTGCTGATCGTAGTGCCAGGCTATTGGACAATTGCCGCAGTTCATCGCCGTGGCAGTCGGTTTCACCTCTTACAAGACCCAGCAGCAAGTTGCGAAGCTGTTCAAATTCATTGCGCAGAGCGTCAAGAGGAGCATCCAACTCCACACGTTGAAGCGCTTCCTGCTCCAGGAAATCGATTGCAGAACGAGCCAGCCCCAAAGCGAGCGTCGAAGTTTGGTAGCCTCCGGTGCCAGCACCCGCGCCACGTCGCATAACATTTTCTACGGGTCCAGCAAGAATCCATGGGTCCTCAACAAAGACACGGTCCAGTTGCAACGGACCCGTTTGGCTTGCGTTGAGGCCAATCAGTTGAGCCGGTTCGGGTATGTTGACACATGGCAAGTCAGTCGGCAACGCAACGAGTAACTGTTCTTCTGTGGGCTGGTTGTCGATTATCAGTGTGGCACCCACTGCCACATGCTGCGCGTGCGCGGCACCCGTTACCCAAGGCGAAAACCCCTCAAGCACGAACCCACCTGCCACGCGCTCCGCTCGTAGCACCGGCTTGGTCAAATGCCGACGGCTCGTGGTAAGGTGCGAAATGCCGACTGTGGCAAATGTTTTTCCCAGAGCCAATTCGGGTAGCAGCCGTTCCTTAAGTTCTTCGTTGGCTGAGTTCGCAATCTGCCGACAGGCACTTGTACGCTGCGTAAGGATAAAAGTCGTTGTTAAACACGCGCTACTCAGCGCCAGATAACCGAGTACTATAGATTCCTGATCCCATCCTTGTCCGCCCCATTCAGGTTCAATGAACCATTCGTAAATCCCGTACTGTCCGCAGAGGTCCAGTTGTGCTGCAGGCCATTTTCCCGTCATGTCCGACTCGCGGGCAAGCTCGGCCAACTGAGCACACAGTTCACCTAATGCGGGATCTTCAGGGGATATGATTTTAGAGGGAGGCATCAAAATCCATTGTACCTCAGACCGATGGCCCAGGCATATTCCCTCCCCAAGGAATTTTTTCCCAGGGCATGCTCAGCATGTCCCCCCCAGGAAATTTATTTCCTAGGGCATGTTCATAGCCGAGCTTTGTCCGCCTGAGGCGACCAGATAGTCTTGTTCGACATAATCCATGACCATTCGATGGGCACTGAATCTTGCGGCTAGAGTCGCGATTGAGTTAACCATGCGATCGATCCATTTTTGAGGCAGACCGTCAGTGTCACGGTCGTAAAAGAGCGTGATCACTTCGTCTTGTAAAACACGCAACAAGTCTTCGCCATCGCGTAAATCACCGACATCCGTATCGACATGCTGCGAGCCGTGGCCAATGCCAAAGCCATTCTTGCCATTGAAGGCTTCGGCCCACCAGCCATCCAAAACCGAACAATTCAGTCCGCCGTTAAGGACCACTTTCTGGCCACTTGTTCCGGAGGCTTCTAGAGGACGGCGTGGATTGTTCAGCCAGACGTCAACACCTTGGACAAGATGTCGACCGACGTTGATTTCGTAATCCTCTACGAAGACAATTCTGCCGTTAAAGACAGGATCGTGGCGTAAGTTGGCAATGGCTTGTACTAGCTTTTTACCAGGTTCGTCTGCCGGGTGTGCTTTGCCGGCAAAAATGAATTGCACTGGGCGGTTAGGGTCACTGATCAATTCGACGAATTTGTCCATATTCTGCAATAGCAGATCAGCTCGCTTGTAGGTTGCAAACCTGCGGGCGAAACCAATGGTGAGTGCGTTGGGGTTGAGCATGCTGCGAGCCGCTTCGATGGTAGATTCGTCTTCGTTGCGGCGACGGCACTGGCGGCTGACGCGACGACGAACAAAATCAAGCAATCGGCTCTTCAGGACATTATGGGTTTCCCATAGCTCACCGGGGTCGACGTCATAGATTTTTTGCCAAACTTCGGGATTGCCCATGCCTTGCTGCCAATCCGGCCCTAGATACTTGTCGTACAGCAGTTGCATTGGGTAAGCCAGCCAACTGGGAACATGCACACCATTTGTAATATGGCCAATTGGCACTTCTTCTTCGACACGCCACGGCCAGAGATGGGCCCACATTCGGCGGGACACGTGACCATGCAACGAACTGACAGCATTGGCTCGACGTGAAAGCTTCAATCCGATTACGGTCATGCAAAATGTTTCAGATTCGTTTTGGGGTTCGACTCGGCCCAGACCCATCAATTGCTCATAGGATATACCCAGTTGCTGTCTCAGTGGGCCAAGATGCTCTTCGACAAGCCTGCCTTCGAAACGATCGTGACCGGCGGGCACCGGGGTATGGGTTGTGAAGACGGTATGCTGGGCCACTTCTCGAAGAGCATCGTCAAAACCCAGGCCGTCGTCGTGCATCTTCTCACGAATCACTTCCAACGGGGCAAAGGCGCTATGTCCTTCGTTCAGGTGGTACGCGCCCGGATGTATGCCCAAAGCACGTAGTGCCTTGACACCCCCCACACCGAGAACAAGCTCCTGGCGGATACGTGTACGCACATCACCACCATAAAGGCGAGATGTCAATTCACGGTCTTCGGGGAGGTTGCCTTCGACATCGCAATCAAGCAGATACAAGTTCACACGGCCAACTTTCATTAGCCAAACTTTGGCTTGCAGTTGGCCATCGAGTGTATCGATCGAAATGGTGATTGGCTTGCCGTCCGGATCGCGGGCCGGCTCCATGGCCAGGTTTTCGACTTTGGTATCTAGGTACTCTTCTTGTTGCCAGCCATCGGCATCCAGGTGTTGTCTAAAATACCCCTGGTTGTAGAAGAGGCCTATCGCCACTAGAGGCACACCCAAGCCACTCGCGCTCTTGATATGGTCACCAGAAAGCACCCCGAGACCGCCAGAGTAAATGGGTACGGATTCGTGGATGCCAAACTCGGCCGAGAAGTACGCGACCGGTTTTGATCCAAGCACACCCGCGTGGCGGGATCCCCAGGTAGTCTGTGTATTGTTTAGATAATCTTTCAGTCGACGATGGGCCTGATTGATACGGGTGTAAAGCACCATTTCGGAGGCCCGATCGGCCACTTGCTCGGGGGTCATTTCAGCAAGTAGTACCACAGGATTGTGATCCAATTGCCGCCAACGGAGGGGATCCAAGTCCCGGAACAGGCTCACCACTTCGGGGTGCCAGCTCCACCACAGATTGGAGGAAAGTGCCTTGCACTTGTCGTATAAGGCTTGTGGGGTGACCTCTGTCCAGTTATCTCTTGGCGAACTTGCCATGGCTCTGGGGATTTCAGTTTGGCTCATGATAGTACTTCCTTTGTATATTACGCACGGCAGAGATAGGCGCCAGAGAATTGTGGGGGCCCAGAGTACTGCCGTTTCAATATTTGTAGAACCCGGAGTTTATTCTTTTCTTGGTAAGACCACCGGGTAGGCTCGTGTCCATGAAAGGCGAATTATAGGCGGAATTGGGGTAATTTGCGATGCGGAATCTAATGGCTACAGTGGTAGCTGAATAAGATAGGTCGCAATTCCCCCATTTTGCCAACTTCAACGATATGACCTTTATTGCGAAACCAGACGGCAGCACTTAGAGTGGAAATTGCTACCTGAGGTCGATGTTCAGATGAGACCTCTCCCTCACAGTTGTCGAAAATGACAGCATCTATCCCAGACCTTGAGAAGAAAAACAATAAATGACTTTAGCCCAAGCCTACGGTTCTAAGAAGTTCGGGCTTTCTTTCGAGCTATTTCCACCAAAAACCGAGTCAGGTATGACAAATTTATTTTGTCATGTCGAGCGTTTTGTTGCTTATAAGCCAAGCTACATTACTTGCACTTACGGAGCAGGCGGTTCAACGCAAGATAAAACTCTGGAGGTTATCACCAAGGTAAGAGAGCGTTACCAATTGCCCGTGGCCACGCACTTGACTTGTGTTGGGCTCACTGCAGAGCAGTTGGGTGCTTATCTCCAGCGAGCGCAGGATCAGGGTGTTGAGAACGTGGTTGCTCTCCGCGGTGACCCTCCTCAGGGCGAAACAGAATTTGTGGCCCCCAGGGGAGGGTTTGGGTATGCCAATGAGCTGGTGGAGTTTATTCGCCAACAATTCCCGGCGATGGGAATTGCCGTTGGTGGCTATCCAGAAACCCATCAGGAAGCACCTAGCCCTGAGGCGGACCTGGTGAACCTGAAACGTAAAGTTGATGCGGGTGCAGATGCTATCATTACCCAATTGTTTTTTGACAATCGCGACTTTTTTGATTTCTGTGATCGCTGTGAGCAAATTGGCATTCACGTGCCGATTGTGCCAGGGTTATTGCCTATCACCAATGGTGCACAGATCCAACGCCTTGCGACTCTCTGCGGAGCAAAAATGCCAAAAACTCTGGTTGAGCAGTTGCATCAACACGCAGACGATCCGCAAGGACAGTTTAATATTGGGGTAGAATTCGCCACACGCCAAACGAGCGAGCTGCTGGAAGCGGGCGTCGCAGGTTTGCATTTTTATGTGTTGAATAAATCCGAGGCAACGGATCAGGTGCTTCGCTCAGTCCATTGGCCTAGGTGAAATTGATGAGTGAACAGCAGCCTTCAATTCCCTCCCAGAACATGACCGGACTAGAGATAGGCGATTATCGTGTGCTGAGGAGTCTTGGTGTTGGGGGTATGGCCGAAGTTTATCTTGCTGAGCAACTTTCGCTGGGCCGTCAGGTAGCACTCAAGATTTTGCATTCTCAATTAGCCAATGATGGCAACTACGTGCTCCGTTTTCAAAATGAGGCGCGTTCTGCAGCAGCGCTTGTGCATTCCAATATTGTACAGATCTATGAGGTGGGAGAAGTTTCTGGTGTGCATTTTATTGCTCAGGAATATGTTCCAGGCAAGAACCTGTCCCAGGTGATGCAAAGTCAGGGAGCTTTTGAACCTGGTCTGGTACTCGATATTCTTCGTCAGGTGGTATCCGCGCTCTGCAAAGCCGATGAGCTTGGTATCGTGCATCGTGATATCAAGCCCGAGAACATTTTATTCAGCCATTCTGGCGAAGTGAAAGTTGCTGATTTTGGTTTGGCGCGAATGCTAAGCAGCAATACGAAAACTCTCACACAAGTCGGTGTGGCGATGGGAACCCCGCTCTACATGAGCCCTGAACAGATTGAAGGACGGGAGGTCGACGTTCGTAGTGATATCTATTCGTTGGGTGTTACCAGTTATCACTTATTGACGGGATTGCCACCTTTTACAGGAGATACGGCACTGGCAATTGCTGTTCAGCATCTTAATAGTGTGCCCAAGCCACTTGAAAATATTCGTGAAGATGTGCCAAGTGGATTGGCCCGTCTGGTGCACCAAATGTTTTCCAAGCAGCCCGATCAAAGGCCTGCAAGTCCCAGTAAGTTATTAGCCGAATTGCGTAAGCTGGCCGGCGAAGCTGAACAGGCGGGCTGGTCTGAAGGGCCAGGGAACTGGTCTCTGGAAGAATGGATTGCTATCGATTCCAAGACCAATCCCAAACAAGAGAAGTTGGGCGAACTTATGCAGGCAGCCAATCGACTTCAGTTGCCTCGCAGGAATTGGATGAGGTTAGCCATTGGACTATCGATCGCACTCTTGCTGGGCGTCATGTTTGGTGTGGTGACGAGATCTGATTTTATTCTGGAGGGTTCTTCTTCACGTGACGTACCGATCAAGCCATCGATTGAAGCACAGCTTTTTTACGCGCGTTCGATAGACAATGAAGCAGCCTGGCTGGCTGCAGTGGAGTACGAAGGGGTCGAGCACTTTTGGAAACAGGTTGCCCGTAAGGGTTTAATCCGTTGCTATTTGCTTGTTCTAAGCGAGGCCGAAAAAGCGAAACAGGAGCTTCAAAATCTGGAGAAGCAAGTCGTGACCAAAGATGTGTCCTTGCGTGCTTTTATTTCAGCTAGTTTATGCATTGCCAATGAGCAATTGGGGGACAAAGCAGAAGCTTTATTAGCCTATGAGCAATTGGATGCTAGTATGCACCAAGTACTGCGCCGCACTGAAAGTCAGATCTACGAGAGTTTGCAGTCTTCGCTAGAACGTCTGTCTGCTACGACTCGCAGCCGCTAATAACGATTTGGCCAGCAAAAACCCAAATGGACAGAAAGACTATTGTCATCAGGCAGTGGGTTAAGTGCATGCTCATCGGAGGATCCACGGATTGAAAGTGATTCGTGACTTGACCAGGGAGTGGAAAGAATATGATCCTTGTCGCTTTCCCCCTTTGCTTGCTACTTGCATTCAAGCAAGAATTTCCTGCAGCAAGTTATGGGAGATTGGTGCGGAAGAACATTTGTTGGGGTGCCGGCCTTTATTATTCATAGGGTATCGTCCCTTGATAGGTAGTTGCCCCAGTCCATTGGTGCATGCCGCTACGGGTTGCCCAGGATGCATAACAGCGTTCTGCAATCCTCCCTATTGGAAAATTCATGAGGTAGGAGGGTTGGGTTGCGCGAATTGCAGGGCTCTTAGAAAAGGAACTGCCAGGTGGAGATGCCGTTTTTAAAAACCAAAATCCTTGGAACAGGCATGATCGTTGGAACACAGAGGCTTCATTAGATCTCCGGGAATTGGTAACATCCTAACAATTTTCCAACCGAGATCAGGGATCCCATCGTCATGCATTACCCTCAGTGGAATGGACGTTTATCGCCACTACTTGTATTTTCACTTCTGATTGTCAGCCCAGGACTTTTTGCAGCTGAAAATGTTGCAGAACGTTTCGAAGCTCTTCTTGACGAAATGTGGGAAAGCAGAATGCAAGAGAATCCACTATTTGCTACATCGACTGGCGATCATCGTTTTAATGATCGTTTGGCCGAGGTATCTCTGGCAGATAGTGCACGACGTAATCAGATAGATCGAGTCTATTTGGATCGTCTGAATAACTTGGACCCAGAAATGCTGCCTGCAGAGGATAGAATCCACTACGCCATTGCCAGGCGATTGCTCAAGGAAAAATTGGCGGAATACAAGTTTCAGGCTTTTCTGATTCCGATTACGCATCGGGATGGTTTCCATTTGGATTTTCCGGAGTTGGCGAAAAAAGTACCTCTGATTACCGTCAAGGATTTTGAAAATTACGCTGCCCGGCTTAATGGATTTGAACGCTACGTATTGGGGCATATGGAACTCATGCGGAAGGGTTTGACAACGGGACATACCTTGTCGGAGCTGGTGCTTGAGGATTGGGAAGAGGCAATAGAGGCTCAAATCGTTGAAAAACCTGAGCAAAGTTTGCTGTACGAGCCGTGTCAAAATTTTCCGACCACAGTAGCAGAGTCGGAGCATCGGCGTTTACAGACGGCTGTTCGCGACGCGATCTCGAATAGTGTGGTTCCCGGCTATCGCAAATTCCGACATTTTATGGAATCAGAGTATGTGCCCCAGGCGCGTGGCTCTATTGGCGCTTCGGCTTTTCCAGGTGGACGAGATTTTTACAGACATCGCGTGCGGAAATTTACCACTTTGGACCTTACACCTGAAGAAGTTCATAACATCGGATTGGCTGAAGTGAAACGCATTCGTGCTGAAATGGATGAGATTATCAAACGCGTTGAGTTTGAAGGAGGATTTGCGGAATTTATCCAGTATTTACGTGAAGACCCGCAGTTTTACGCCACCAGCGAAGAGGAATTGCTAAAAGAAGTTGCTTATGTTCTTAAGCAAATGGATGGGAAATTGCCAGAGTTATTTGGCCATTTGCCACGCATGCCTTACGGCTTGTTAGAAATCCCCGACTATGTAGCTCCGCGTACGACTTCAGCATATTATCAACGCGCTAGTGGTGACGGAACACGTGCGGGCTTCTACTACATGAATACGTATAACTTAAAGAGTCGGCCACTTTACACCGTGGAAGCGCTATCTTTTCATGAGGCCGTACCGGGTCATCATTTGCAATTGGCACTCCAGCAAGAAATTGAAGACTTGCCACACTTCAGGCGATTTAGCAGCTTTACTGCCTATGTCGAGGGTTGGGCTCTCTATGCCGAACGGTTGGGTCTAGAAGCGGGGTTTTATCAGGACCCCTACAGCGACTTTGGCCGATTGACTATGGAGATTTGGCGGGCCTGTCGCCTGGTGGTGGATACGGGTATCCATTACTTTGGTTGGACGCGTGAGCGGGCCATCGAATACTTGCGAGACAACAGTTCCTTGTCGCTTCACAATATTCGTGCCGAGGTGGATCGATACATTAGCTGGCCCGGACAGGCATTGGGGTACAAAATTGGAGAGATGAAGATTCGCGCGTTACGTGCTCATGCGGAAGAACAGCTAGGCAACCGATTCAATGTGCGCAGCTTTCATGATGCAGTGCTCATCAGTGGATCGGTTCCCCTGGACGTGCTCGAAGCAAATGTCAACGCCTGGATCCAACGTCAGATTCACAGCGCACCATAGCTGGCGACTTTTTCGGGTTTGGGAAGCACTACTGTCAGAATTAGCAATGGCGGCAAATAATCCAATCAGGATGTAGAGCACCAGCAGCATCCACCAACCCAAAACGACGACGGGGGGAGGATCAAATCCAGCTGCGTGTGCAGCTAAACCCAGGAGTGCGATAAAGCCAAGCAACAAGGCGGCATTGTCGGCACCGCCAAATCCTTGGACAAGACCCAATGCAATGGCCACAATGGTGAAGGTTCCCACGAGCTGTCGCATGGAAAATGAAAACGAAAAGCCTGCAGTCGCACTTTTTTGAGAGGCATCGCCTGAATCCGTATCGGGCCTGGTTGTTGCCAGTGGCTTGCCATCTTCGGCTGCACGTTGGGCCGCAATGCGGGCCTTCATTTGCTCGCGTACCAGTTGGCGTGCTCGTGCCTGCTGCCGTTCCTTATGAATCACCAACCACCAACCGACGGCTAGTGCCCCACATCCACCAACAAATTGGCTCATGCATAATCCCATTTGAGTAGACATGGTTAGCAAAAGTGCACAGACGGCCGTTGCAATCAACAAGTGACGGATGCTAAATCGAAATCTTTTGAGATCGTCGAAAGTAAAGGGATCCGTTGGCTCGTCTGGTGTGATTAATTCGTCGATATCAACCCGATCTTCAACGTCACGGATTTTTTGTTTTATGCGTTGACGTTCGTGCTGCAGGATCTCCGGATCGATGGGCTCCAATTCCAACTCGTCGCCGGGATCTTCGAAATCGTGGTCGTTGGTGGGGGGATTGTCCGTCATAGGAGTTGTCGTCCAATGGAGAAAGGACATTTGCGAATGGTAAGGGCTATCCCCATTGTGATCGTCCCCGGAAGGTCATGCAATGTCTCCTGGGACTGGATTACCAATCCGCGGATGGAGAGGTCTTGTCGAGATAATCTTGGCATGCAAATATCTGACAAGAGGATTTCAAGCTAGGTGTCTTTGAGGACGTGAAATGCATTTTTTGATGACAGCTCTAGGAAGTTACGGCGATGTCTATCCTGTCGTCGGTTTGGGCCAGGCGTTACGCGGTCGAGGGCACCAGGTTTCGATTGTTACCAATCCCCATTTTCGGAGTGTGGTGGAAGCTGCAGGGCTGGAATTTNTTCGGCTCGGGACAGAAGAAGACTACGACAAATTGGCGGACTCTCCTGATATCTGGCACCCGATTCGTGGGCCAAAACGAATCATGCAGTTGGGTATTGCCGACCAAATGAGGTNCCTTTACGAAACCATTTCCCAAAACGTTCGTAAGGGAGAATCAGTTTTGGTGGCGTCTTGCCTTGATTTGGCGAGTCGCGTGTACCAGGAAAAAAATGGAGGCATGTTGGCAAGTGTGTTTTTAGCGCCCATGCCGTTTCGCAGCTCCATGCTTCCGCCCAAAATGGGACCGCAGATGATGGACGGTCGGGTGCCTGGCTGGTTTCGACACATGCAGTTTTGGGTGGCAGATCGATTTGTTGTCGATAAAATTATCGGCCTCGAGCTCAACGGGTTGCGAAAAGAATTGGGCTTGCCTGCAGTCAAGGGGATCTTTCGAGACTGGTATTATTCACCTCAGCTCGTACTGGGGCTGTTTCCAAAATGGTTTGCTCCACCCCAGTCGGATTGGCCTCCTCAAACGTGTGTAACTGGTTTTCCACAATGGGATGAGGCCGACCCAGGTGGGATGTCTGAGGAGGTTTCGGATTTTCTTATGGGTGGTGATCCACCGATCGTATTTACACCCGGTTCAGCAATGGCGCACGGAGAAGATTTTTTTCGCACCGCTGCCGATGTTTGCCGGCAATTGCAATGCAGGGGCCTTTTCCTCACCAAGTACCCGCAACAGATTCCGTCCAATTTGCCAGAGGGTGTGCGCCATTTTCCTTTTGTGCCTTTNAGTCAGTTGTTACCAAGAGTGGCTGCNCTGGTTCATCACGGAGGTATCGGCACATGCGCACAAGGTCTGGCAGCTGCTTTGCCGCAATTGCTGATGCCAATGGCCTTTGACCAATTTGACAATGCCGAGAGACTCAGGCGTTTAGGGGTTGCGAAGAGTATACGTCCCAAGCATTTTCGCAGTGCTAAGGTAGTATCCACCTTGGAGGCNCTATTAAAAGACCCGGCAACACACGAGAGTTGTCTCCACTGGGCGAAAAAATGCAATCCACAAATGGCACTTGAAGAGACTTGCAAATTGCTTGAAGAATTTAACCAGTCAAGGCTCTCTACATAGTCGTCCCTGAAAAACCCCCTGCCGATTGTTCAATGGCAATTTGCGTAAACTTGCTTTTGTCAGTCAGGGGCTCAGCGGATGCCGCTTGAGGTGCGATTTGAAGTGCAGCACCTCCTCCAGCCACTGCAACAGTACCAAAGCGGGCGAAAAAACGATCCAGCGCAGCAGCTTTCGAAGATTGTAACCGGCAGCGGCCAAGCTCCTCGGCATAACAAGCGTCGATTGTGATGTTGAATTGCTGCCAATCGATGCGCTCTGCCAAAACATAAAGCGGATGTTCGGGGTTGAGCATCTCTGAGAAATGAGCACCAAAGAGTTCGCGCAGGGGAGTCTGCTTTTTCGGTTTCGTTTTTTGCCAGTTTTTGGGACCATACGGATCAAAACCTGGCAAATTTTAGCGCCAACAAACGGCTAAGCCAACCGCTATTTCAAGATATGGAAGAGTTATCAGGAACGACTACATAAGATCTCTGTTTCCTCAGCGATCTCCTGTTAGAAAACCGCACATCGTGAGATTATTTTANAGAAGGTAACAAAGGAAACGAAGNAGCTGTGACACTAGGCATAAAAGATCTTTGTNTNCTTCGTTTTCTTATGTTCAAAAATTTTTGATTGCGACCGCAGGCGGTGTTGATTCTGTTCCTCTTTTAATCCGCGTCTATGTTTGTTTGAGAATTGCTTTTGGGCACGTGTGGAATACCCGAATGTGAGTTGCTCTAAAGCGCATCAGTAGCGAACGTTGGGTTGCCATTGTTTTACTGTACGCGTACCGTTTGTGGGAGTTGTGACAATTGGCGTTGATGTTATTGCACGCAGAGAAGCAACGCGAGCCTCGATGGCAGGTTGGAAGCGATTGATTTGTAATGAACGCTCGTAGTTGGCCAGTGCCTGGGCTGGATCTCCCGAAACTTCTCGCAATCGCCCTAAAGCAGTGAGTGCGCGGCTGTTATTCGGATTAATTGCGAGGGCCTCAACCAAACGTGTTTCGGCTTGAGGTAGATTGTTGGTTTCTTCCAGTAAGCGGGCGAGTTCAATGCGAGGATCTGCCAGCTGAGGGCTCCGTGAAGCCCAGCCTTCCAGTAACCTGAAGGCGGCAGCTTCTCGATTGGTTTCTGTTAATAGAACGGCCAGTCCCCGATAACATTCAGCGTGGTTTGCATCGTATTCTAAGCATTGGTTATAAAGTTGCTCGGCTTGCAGGTAATCTTCCTGTCGATTGGCGAGCTTACCACTCTTATGGAGCGCTGAGGCTAAATTGTAATAGCTATTCGGATAACTTGGGTTGCTGGCGATGGCTCGCTCGAATTGCGATGCAGCCTGTTGGTAGCTACCCATCTTATAGAGACGAACTCCCTCAGAATTGAGTGACTGAGTGGTCATATTGCTGCATCCAAACAATGAAAAGCCGCATAGCGTCGCCAGGCAGAGCGGAATGATCTTAAACGGATACTGAACTTGCATGGGGCTAACGCTCGTTTGTCGCGTTCCTCTCAGGTCCGTGGGGAGAGCCAGATTCGATGGATGCGGTCTTCTGATTGCGGCAGAAAATTAGCAATCTGGCTCTAGAGACGCAACCCAGANNGGAAGGCTGCTAGCACTACNCGGTGGTTGATGTTTGATGTGGGGTTCGGGATGAATTGGCGTGCAGGANCGCATTTTTTGAATGCTATCGGACCTCTGACCACAAAGTTTGGTCAAACCGTGATATCCCTACTAACCGGTAAATTTACGCAAACCGGTCTTTTTTACTGAGTGTTCTATTTTACGCAATCGCTAATCCGATGATTGCTAGCGTCAGAGGTAATGATTCTTCACCTAACGACCAGCAGGAGCCTACCCCCAATGCCAGCTAAAAAAACCAAATCTCCTAAAACTACCGCCAGTAAGCAGAAAAGTACTACCGCAAAGAAGACATCTCCCAAAAAGCAAGTTGCCAACAAAAAGAACCAACCCGTCAAGGCCGGCGATTGTGAAGTAACCCTGGATCGTCGTACCCAGGCAGATCGCCGTGAAGAAGAAGCATCGCCAGTCAAAATGGATCGACGCGATAAAGTTCAGCGTCGTCGCCAAATTGACCCCACAACTTGCGAACGTGACTATTCGATTCAAGAAGTCGAATTCATGAATGCAATGGACCACTACAAGCGAACGAGTGGTCGGATGTTTCCCACGTGCAGTGAAGTATTAGAAGTGATTCGAGGTTTGGGCTATGTGCAGCTTACACCTGCAGAAATAGCAGCTGTTCGACCTGACGCGATCGAAGAGACAGAGACCGAAAATGAATCCAGTAATATGGATTTCGAGTCAGAATGTCTTGAATGTGAAGAGGATGTTGTCAGCGTATAAAGCTTTTGCAACATAAAGAAATGAGATGCATTTCACAGAGAATAACTGGTTTTCAGTTATTTTAGTGGGATGCATCTTATTTTATTTTTGGATGGTATTGACGATGTCTCGGAGTTCGTCCGTAGAGACTTCGGACAGATTCTTGCCTTTGCGATCAAGGTGTTCATTGATCTTGATTGCCGTTTCTTGCATCACACCATGNGTTTCCTTGGTACCACCCGCAAGTACGAAATTAGGTCCGCGGGTTATTCGTTTCTGATCGTCTTCTGGTGCGTCAAATGCCAAGCCTAGNAACCCGGCTTGTTTTTTCTTTTTGGTAGGTCTGTTTGCATCCATCTGATAGGTCAACTCAGTAAGTTAGNAACTCAATATATAAATACNGNGTTGTCTTATTGAAATCCAAAGGAGTTATGAAAGGAAGGCCAATTTTAGGNAGCCATAAAGCTTGCACTGAATTCGAGTCTCCAACGGCTCTGCCGGGGCGTATCCTAAGGTGGGATGTATCTGCCGATCCTTGGCGGGTTGAATTTTGCCTGCCCGAGCAAGCTTCGCTTGCATAGCCACTTCCCTCTAAAATCTATTTCGGAAACCTAATTGCAGGGAATCAGACCTAGCGGCGGCGATTCCAATTTCGCAATGCCTGCATCGCGGCATCACGACTGTCTTTCGAAGAAGTTTTTTCGGGCATCGGTGGGAGTTTGCCAGGCTCCTTTTTCTTTTTTTCGCCCTTCGTTTCGGTACTATCAACTACGTCGGGATCAACAAATTCGTCTGGGTTTTCCGCATCTTCTTCTTCACTGGCCTTGCTTAAGTCTACGGCATTGGTGTCGTCCATGCGAATAGTTTGGGTTTTGGTAACCGCCTGTCTCGTCGTGCCAGGTTCGTCAATAAGCCAATTCGAAATATCGTCTTCGACAATAACTTCGGAACTCGATTCTACGGCACGGTCGACGGCTTCGGCAACACTCTTAATTTGAGAACGTTTTCGATTTTTGATGCCGTGTGTGATCGTCACCAGAAATCGCAAAGAGCCAATAGAGATTTCATCACCGGTGTTCAGTTCGACTTCTTGGTCCTTGTCAATTTTTTTATCGTTTATAAGCGTGCCGTTTCGACTGCCCAAGTCCTTGATTGAAATCGAGGCTTCGTGACGGATAAGCATACAATGTTGGCGGCTTATTGAACTACTGCCAGCGCATAGTTCGCACTTCGGGCTACGACCAATCGAGAATTCGTTTTTCTTGACCGCAACTTTTGCGCCAACTTTGGCACCTTCTAGCACTTTTAGAATAACATCCATGGCGTCACTTGCTGTATCGAAACAAGTACCAAAAGCCACTTACGCCCCCCCACGGAGCAGGTAATGGCTTAGCGAGTTCTGAGCTAGGGACGGCTGCAAAGCGCCCTTCAAGCTACTTTGGGTAATCTTCCCCATTGTCCCTTCAAGGATATCACGTAAAGGAGATGAATCCCAGCAAAAGGAACAGAAAATTCTATTTATGGTCCAAGGCGGATTAACCCTTCAATTGAGGTAGTGCCTGGATTCCAGCTTGATTTTGGCGGAAACCCACATTTTGCGATTTTCAAATGGCATGGGTTCATTTCTGCTTATCGGCAAACCGGATAAGTCGCCGTTAGCGACGATTGGTCCAGCGGTCGCAAAGATATTTTTTAAGCCTTATTTGCAAAGCGGAGTTCTTCAATTTATGTGATAATTTGTCAGGAATCAGGTTAAGCTTGAGCGATTTAGCGAGGCTTGTCGGCAGGGCAAGGGAGAGGGTTTCGGGTTGGATTCGAATTCCAGTAAGTTCCTGAATTCCCGGAAGTTCGGGGGCAACTGTGGACATTGCCAACAAAATACTTCCATGCTGCAGGACGCCACCTTGTCTTCGTCGCTGTGCGCTACCCACAATCTTGTGTTTTTTTTGGTCAGGTGTCTTTAAAAGAATATCACCTTCAAATCGTCGTTGAAAACAAAGAAACGGATCAGAGTCCGAAAGATCGGTACAAGATTCGAAATTGCAATTGGGTGCGTCTGCAATTGCTGATTGGAGGATCTGCACCAGAACATGGTGCACGGCGCTATAAAGCGCCTGCGTGTTACCTGCCAATGGATGGGATGCCGGAAGAATTAAGCTATAGGTCAGTTCCTGATCGTGAAGAATTGCTCCCCCTCCACTGAGTCGACGTACAACATCCTCTTTGAGGCTACCAGTATGGTGCGATCGTTCTGCGTATTTTTGAAAATATCCCAGTGACAAAGTGGGACGTTCCCATTGGTAGAATCTCAATGTCGGATGTTTCGATACATGAGCCTCAGCCAGCAAGGCTTCGTCGACTGCCATGTTCCATGCGCCGTCTGCAGGCGGATCGATTTGTAATCGGCAATCGATTTTATTCACCATACACTAGTACTGGCTGACGAGCGGCACGTACTTCGTCGGGGCGGCTTACGGATGTTGAATGCGGCGCTTCGTGTAATAACTGGGCATCTTCTTCGGTGATGCGGAAGAGAGTTTCGGCAAAAGCATCCAACGTCTCTTTACTTTCGGATTCGGTTGGTTCAATCATCATTGCTTCTGGAACGGTCAGCGGAAAATAGACTGTCGGAGCGTGAAAACCATAATCGAGCAAACGTTTGGCAATATCCATGGCTGAGATGTCTTTCTCGCGCTTTAGTTCGCTAGCCGACGCGACAAACTCGTGCATGCAACGGTTGCCTTGCGGTACTGGTAAAATATGTTTAACACGACTCAATAAGTAATTGGCGTTGAGAACAGCATTTTCAGACAGGCGCTTGAGGCCATCCGGTCCGTGCGTGTGAATATACACATAGGCACGTAGCAAGACTCCCACATTGCCAAAAAAAGCTCGTACTTGTCCGATGGACTTGGGTCGATCGAAGTCAAGACGGTAATAGGGTTGTCGGGCTTCACGATTTTCGGGACTCAAGTTGCCCGTATTTTCTCCCTCCTCATTTGCCTCATGACTCGTTTCTCGCCACTCCTTGATCACAATGGGTGCTGGCAAATAGGGAGCCAGTTTCTCGATCACACAGATGGGACCCGCACCTGGACCTCCACCGCCATGGGGACCGCTGAAAGTTTTATGGGGATTGTAGTGCTGCATGTCCGCGCCGAATTGGCCGGGCTGAGTAATTCCCAGGATGGCATTCATATTTGCTCCATCCAAATAGATGAGACCACCAAACGCGTGAACCTGATCGGCAATTTCACGCATATGGGGCTCGAATAAACCTAGTGTGCTGGGATTGGTAATCATGAGGACGGCGACCTGATCGTCAAGTTTGGACGCGAGATCGTCCATGTCGACGAAACCGGCGTCCGTAGTTCGGATAGTGATCGACTCAAAACCAGCCATTGTCGCGCTGGCTGGATTGGTGCCGTGCGCATTGTCGGGAACCAAAACTTTGGTTCTCGGCTCATCAATGTCGCGGAAATAAGCCGCAGCAACCAATAAAGCGGCGAGCTCTCCATGGGCGCCAGCTGCAGGCTGCAATGAGCAGGCAGGAAGGCCAGAGATTTCTTGAAGAGTTTCTTGCATTTCGAAGAGCAATTCGAGCATGCCTTGCAGAGTTGCTTCGGATTGATAGGGATGCAGGTCAGCAAACCCGGGCATCGCGGCGGCGCGCTCATTTCGTTTGGGATTGTACTTCATGGTGCACGATCCCAGAGGATAAAAGTGCGTGTCTACCGACATGTTCTGTGTCGATAGATTTACGAAATGTCGAATGATCTGTGGTTCAGAAAGCTCTGGTAGAGCAGGGGGGGCTGCTGCCAGGGTGTCGGCAGGTAGCAAATCGGCCAGTTCATTTTCGGGTACGTCGCATGCAGGCAATCGAGCTGCCCGGCGTCCAGTTCGAGAAAGTTCGAATATTGTCTTGATGTCACGTGTGTTTCGCATGTCTCAATGGCATCCTGCTTGCGAGACAACATTGGGAACCTTGTTGCTCTCTAAGTTGGTAAGGACTTTGACAAGTTGGTCGATTTCTTCTCGTGTCCGTTTTTCGGTTACTGCCACGAGAAAACAGTCTGCCAAATCTGGATACCATCGACTGAGTGGTACGCCAGCCAGGAACCCCGATTTTTCGGCGGTTGCCAACAGATGGTCGACCTTATTCTCCGCATCTCGGACGACAAATTCTTTAAATGTGGGTTGAGGAAATGCCAGGGAGAATCTTTCATGCTGGCAAAGTTGTTGTGCTGCGTAATGCGATTTTTGCAAACAAAGATTTGCCGTTTCGCGCAGACCCTGAGGGCCAAGTTGCGCTAAGTAGACCGTGGCTCGTAGAGCAAACAACCCCTGATTCGTGCAGACATTGCTAGTGGCTTTTTCGCGTCGAATGTGTTGCTCACGGGTCTGCATCGTGAGCACATAGCAGGGGTTGCCACGACGATCGACTGTCGCCCCAGCAATACGACCAGGCATGCGCCGAACAAGTTGTTTTTCGNAAAAGCCATAATNCCAAGAAANGGACCACCGTAAGACATAGGTGTTCCCAAGGTATGGCCTTCAGCTACGGCAATGTTGCTCCCGTAGTCCCCTGGTCGTGTGAGAATGCCTAAGCTGATTGGATCGAATGCGGTAATAAGTAGTGCACCCACATCCTGTGCGACTTGAGCAATATTGAGAGCGTCCTCAATACANCCGAAAAAGTTTGGTTGCTGTAATACGACTGCTGCTACGGTATCGTCCAGTTCCTCAGCCAATTGTTGGACATCAATCACACCTGCGGGAGTTTTTAGGGTGACGATTTCCAGGTCGATGTTTTCTAGATAGGTACGAACGGTCGCACGATATTCTGGATGTAGACTTTCGGGCAGAATGATCTTGCCATGCCTGCGAGTGGCACTGAGAGCCATCAATACGGCTTCTGCCGTGGCACTGGCACCATCGTAGAGACTTGCNTTGGAGACATCCATGCCGGTCAGACGGGAGATAAGTGACTGATACTCGAAAACGACCTGGAGATTTCCTTGACTTGCCTCAGCCTGATAGGGCGTGTAGGAGGTATAAAACTCACTTCGTGAACCGATTGTGTCGACCACGGCGGGAACGAAATGGTCGTAACATCCACCACCCAGGAAGCAGACGGAACTTCCAGCATGCAAATTTTTAGCAGTCAATGCCCGTAAGTGCTGATCCATCTCCATCTCAGAGAGCCCAGCAGGCAATGCGAGAGGACGTTCGAGCTTTAGTTCATCAGGAATGCCTAGGAACAAATCGTCAATGGTCTCCACGCCAATGGCATCGAGCATGACACGCTGGTCTTCAGAGGTGTTGTAGAGATAGGGCACGTGAAAGATGTGGGAAAGGGGAATAGGATTTTGTAGCAACGTTTTTGGAGGTTGGTGTTTGGACAACTCTCCTGCTGTCGTCTGCCTTAGAGTCTGTTGTCGTCTACCTGAGAGATTGTCCTCCCAGGCGTTGGATAGGCTCTTAGTGTACTTCTTCGTCGCACTGTTTTTCGTAAGTGCTGTAATCNAGTAACTTGTTCAATCCGCTATCGTTATTGATTTTAATTTTTGCGATCCAGCCACTGCCGTATGGATCCTGGCCTAAAGTTTCGAGTGAATTGGGAAGGTCATCATTGACTGCGATTACTTCACCATCGATCGGTGAGTAAATATCGCTGACGGCCTTAACGGATTCGACTTCGCAAAAAGCTTGTTCGGCTTCCACCTGTTTGCCAACTTCTGGCAAGTCGATGTAAACCAGATCGGTAAGCGCTTCGACTGCAAAAGCCGAAATACCCAAAGTAGCCACTCGTGTGCCATCTTCTTCTGCAATCGCTATCCATTCGTGCGTTTTGGCATAAAGCAATTCTTGGGGTTTCACAATGATGTCTCTCCTCAGGATTCGGTGTTTAAGTGTTACTNCGTTGATAAAAAGGCAGCGGAACGATAGTGGCCATTTGCTTTTGGCCTCGAATATTGACTTCCAAGGGGGTNCCAACAGCTGCGACGGACTCGTGGACGTACCCCATGGCAATGGGCCTGTCAAAAGTTGGAGAAAAGGTACCGCTTGTGACAGTACCAATTTCTTTTCCCTGATTCAGCAGTTGGCAACCTTCACGAGCGACTCTGCGTGAATCCAATTGCAAACCTACTCGCACCGGTTGGCCACCTTGGGACTGGATGTTGGCGATTGCGTCCCGCCCGACAAAAGCACGTTTACGTAGATTGACAGCAAAGNCCAGTCCTGCCTGCACGGGGTTGATCGACTCGTCAAGTTCATGCCCATAGAGGGGCATGCCTGCTTCAAGTCGAAGTGTATCTCGTGCGGCTAATCCGGCTANTTTTCCACCGATGTGGAGGGCAGCTGCGGCCAGTTTTTCCCATATCCCGAGGGCCGTCTGCGGGTCGCANATTATCTCACAGCCGTCTTCGCCCGTGTAACCTGTACGGCTGAGGTAACAGGTCTCGTTCCCCAGTTTAACCGAATTGCCAGTGTAATAGTGCAACGCATGCAGATTCCAGTCAAATAGATCCTGCACGATTTTTACTGCTTGCGGTCCTTGGACGGCAAGCATCGCCGTAGTCAGGGTCTGATCCTCAAGACTTATGTCTTTTTGCGTATGATCTTCTAGCCACTGAATTATCTTTTTTCGATTACTTGCATTCACAACCAGCATATAAGCTGGCTGTCCTACGTCCTCATTCAATCGGTAGACCAGAATGTCATCCAGGATTCCACCAGCTTCACTACAAACGAGGGAATAGCGGATTTGCCCGGGTTTCATGTCGGTCACGCGACGTGTTAACAGGCGATCCAGATAAGCCGTTGCCGTTGGACCAGATATTTCCAGACGACCCATATGCGAGATGTCAAATAGTCCCACCTTATGGCGCGTGGCCAGATGCTCTTCAACGATCGATGTATATTGGACCGGCATGGACCAACCGGCAAAATCGACCAAACGGGCGCCTTGAGCGGCGTGCCAGTCGTGAAGTGGGGTGCAAGCAAGCTGCCTATCCGTTGAGAGCCCAGTTGACATACCACAGAGATCCATAAAACAGGGTTAGTCCGGATATTCCATTCGTTTCGTCGCAATGTATTCTAGCGGTTTGCAGCGCGTATTCTAGCCCGGATATTTCATCAGTTTCGTCGTGCGGTGGCTGGAGGTAGAAATGCCTGGATTCTTATCGAGGGCGTTTTTTCTTTGGTTTCTTGCGACTCCCAGGGTTGTCCTTTTTAGTGGACTTTTTCTGGCCTTGCCGGCTCTTCTTGGATTTGATGGCAGGACCCCCTGTTTTTTTGAGTAATCTGAAATCCAATTCTCGCCGTTCGACATCGACTGACGCGACGGCCACTTGGACCTTGTCGCCTAGCCGGTAGGTATTGCCTGAGCGAAAGCCTTTGATGACATGTCCTGATTTTTCATACTTGTAGTAGTCGTCTGAAAGGGCACTAATATGTACAAAGCCTTCAGCTGGTAACTGTGTGCCCATGACAAAGAGTCCGAAGCTTTCCACGCCAGTAACGATGCCCTCCAGCTCCATGCCCACCTTATCTTCGAGGAAGTGCAGCAATTTTACTTTCGTCAGCTCGCGCTCCGCTGCGGTTGCACGCTGTTCACGTTCGCTGCAGTGGTCACCCAAATTGAGTAAGTTGCCTAAGTCTTGCTGAGGGGGTTTTCCACGATTCACGGCGTCAATCAGCCGGTGAATCGTCAAATCGGGATAACGCCGGATGGGTGAAGTAAAATGGCAGTAGCAGGTACTTGCCAGGGCGTAGTGCCCTTCCTCCTCGGGGCTATAAATGGCTCGCTGCATCGAGCGAAGCAGTGAGTAGTTCACTGCATGTTGGCGAGAATCCCCTTTCACGGTTTCAAGCAATTCCTGCAGTGCAAAACGACTTTCCAGGCTTTCTGTTTTCAAGCCGAGTTCTTTGACGAATTCATTGAGTGCTTTGAGTTTTCGAGGGTCGGGCGCCCCATGCACACGCCTCAGAAAGATCAACCCATTGTCGTGTAACATTTCAGCGACGGCTTCATTCGCGATGAGCATAAACTCTTCAATGATCTGATGGCTCACGGTATTTTCTTCCAGATGAGCACCCGTAACCTGGCCGTTCTTGTCGAGATCTATCGAAAGCTCTGGCATGGTCAGTTCCAGCGAACCTCGTTTCATCCGGCGCTGGCGAAGTAGCATTGCCAGTTCGTGCATACGGCCCACCAGGCCATGAACTTCGGGGGTGAGCTTGCGTTTCCAGCCAGCACGATCGGCCAGAAAGCAGTCGACTTCCTCGTAGGTAAAGCGCCGGCAACTCTTGATGGCACTCTTGAAGACCTGCGTATCAACTCGATTCCCTTCTGGGCTAAACTCGATTCGGGCTGTCATTGCATAGCGTACTTTGTCGGGTTGTAAGCTAGCCAGATTGTTCGAGATTACTTCTGGCAGCATGGGGATCACACGATCGGGCAAATAGACGCTCGTGGCTCGATCTTTTGCCATTCGATCGAGTGCCGACTTGGGGCGTACAAAATGAGATACGTCTGCAATGTGGACTCCCAGTTCCCAATGTCCGTTTTGGTTTTTTGTGAGTGAAATTGCATCGTCAAAGTCACGTGCCGTGGCGGGGTCGATGGTGATTACGGTTTCGGTGGTGAGATCTTTGCGTCGACCGGTTATGGATTCGTCAAATTTTTCGGCTTGTTTGCGGGCATTTTCTAATGCGTCCTCGTCAAATTCGCCGGGCAAGTTGAATTCATGGATGATTGAGAGCGTGTCCACACCCGGTTGGCCCCGGTTGCCGAGAATATCGACCAGGACTCCTTCGCCGTCACGCAGATGCGAGGGGAAGCGAACCATTTCGAGCACAACTTTATCGTCGGGCTGAGCACCTTTGGCGCCAGGGTCACCAACATAGATGGGTTCCGTGAAGAGTTTGCCGTCGACTTGCACGTAGCCCATTCCATCTCGGATGAAGTAGGTGCCAACAAATTGATTTGTGGCGCGCTCGACAATGTCAATGACTCGACCTTCTTGTTTGCCCAAGCGGCCTTTTTTACCGCTGAGACGCAGTCGGACCGTATCGCCGTTGGCTGCGTCTCCCGCGTTATTTGCGGGGATGTAAATATCTGCATCTCGACCTTCGGTTGCAGGCGTATTTTCGGGCCGGACAAAACCGAATCCACCTTGCACACGTCGAAAGGTTCCCACCACGTGTTTCGAGTTTTTGCGTTTATTAGGACCGTGGCTTTCTTCTCTACCGCCTAGTACAGAACACACCAAATGACTTGGTCCATACGCCAGCTTGCCTTCTTTGACGAGCCGTTTGATTGTTCGCTTTAACTTCGAGGCATCTGCATTTTCAAGTCCCAATTGCTTAGCAATTACCTTGGGCTTTACCGGTTTATAGTTCGGAGAGTTGACGTGGCTGAGGATCGTGTCGTTCAAGTTGGACATGGGTAGCCAGGAGAGATTAATTGAATTCTTGTTTTGTTAGGGCGTGCCAATGGTTTAGAGATGCGCTGCTTTCGTTAGCAACAATCAATTAGTGTGTAGGCCAGCTATCGCAACGGACACCCCCAGGCTGGATTCAATTTTTATTGATCGGAAGTAATACTTTTTCTAATAATCATCTTCCCACATTACTTCTCAGGCTTGAATAGCTTGCGCCCAATTTGACTGTAGTACTGAGTCCAATTGCTATCCGTATTGGGGCAGTCTGTCATGAGCTGGGTGAAATTGGCAATTTTTGCGTCAAGATTGTCCAGCTGGTGAAGTGTGATCGCCTCAAGTGTCATCGGTAGTTTGCTACTACCGTATTCGTATTTGCCGTGGTGGCTGATAATAAGATGCTTAAGCTCCATAAGTAGTCGGTCAGGAAATGGTTGTCCTTCTTGCTGAACGATTTTACGTACCATGTTGTCAAGCATAGTCACACCCATCACCATATGGCCAAGTAACTGGCCTTGGTCGGTATAGGCGATGTCGCGCTCGTAGGAGAGTTCGTCCACTTTTGCCAGGTCATGAAGGAAGGCACCCATCAGGAGTTTGTCACCGTCCAACTGTGGGTAACGGGGGGATACCACCAACAGCAATTCCATCAGACTGAGAACATGCTCCAGGAGTCCGCCCTGGTAAGCGTGATGATTCTTCATGCCCGCTGGCGCTTTGCAGAACTTCGTCATGAGCTCATCGTCGGACAGGAATCCCTTGGCAAGTCGTGACAGGGGAGCAGATTTAATGCCGTTCAGAATGGAGATCAATCGATCACGCATAAGGTCGACTTCTTCCGACTGGAGTGTGACAAAATCGGACTCCTCAATTTCGTCAGGACGCGCTTTGCGAATTCGATTGGCAATGAGCTGCATATTGCCCTGAAAGAGTTGCGTGGCACCCTCGACATGGACGTAGTCGCCATTCTCAAACGTTCGATAGTCATTATCCGAGGCATTCCACATCCGTGCATTGACCGATCCGCTGCGATCGGCCAGGTCCACTTGCAGATATAGGTTTCCATTACGATTAGGACGTAACTGTTTGTCGGAAGCCAGGAATACCTGGCTCACAGTCTCATTATGGGCGAGTTGGCTGACGTAGCGACGTGAATCGTTGGGCATAGTGGGTTGTAGGCATAGGTTGATGGTAGTGGGCCAGCAGGGGGCGTTTATCCTAACAGATTCCTCTCTTGATCGCTGGGGGGCGCGTTGCGATTTCCCCGCAGTGCCGATTGCATTAGAATGTCTCGCTCGTACGCCACTTTTGCTTCGAATGAACCGTCCCCAGCCTTCAACCCATCCGCCCCTCATGCCCAAGTCCCCTAGAAATGCAATTTCGCCCACGCGAGCCGAAAATTATCCTGAGTGGTATCAGCAAGTCGTCAAAGCAGCGGACCTGGCTGAAACATCAGATGTCCGAGGCTGTATGGTTATTAAGCCTTGGGGCTATGCCATCTGGGAAAACATACAGCGCAAACTCGACGGAATGTTCAAGGCCACCGGCCATGAAAATGCTTATTTCCCGTTGTTTATTCCGATGAGTTTCTTGGAAAAAGAGGCTGAACACGTCGAAGGCTTTGCAAAAGAATGTGCGGTAGTCACGCACCACCGGTTAGAGCCTGATCCGGAGGGAGGTTTGCGTCCGGCACCTTCTGCCAAGCTGGATGAACCGCTGATTGTTCGACCGACCAGCGAGACAATCATAGGAGCAACGTTTGCAAGATGGGTAGAATCCTATCGAGATTTACCCATTCTAATCAATCAGTGGGCGAATGTGGTGCGTTGGGAACTGCGCACGCGCATGTTTCTTCGTACGACAGAGTTCCTATGGCAAGAAGGACATACGGTCCATGCTTCCGAGCAAGAAGCTCTTGAAGAAACACGCCAGATGCTTGATGTCTATGCTGACTTTGCCGAGAACACGATGGCAATGCCAGTCATTAAGGGTGAAAAAACAGAGGGTGAAAGATTTCCAGGTGCAGTTGCTACCTATAGCATCGAATCGCTCATGCAGGATCGTAAAGCACTCCAAGCAGGCACATCACACTTCTTGGGCCAAAACTTTGCCAAGGCACAGGAGATTAAATTTCAAGATCAAACAGGATACGAAGTTTATGCTTGGACGACTTCATGGGGTGTGTCAACGCGGCTCGTGGGTGGTTTGATCATGACCCACAGCGACGATGATGGATTGGTTTTACCGCCAAAGTTAGCACCGGCACATGTTGTTATTCTTCCTATCTACAAGGGGGATGATGAGCGATCCGAAATACTGGCCTGCTGCGAAAAACTGAAGAACGATTTGCAGGCGATCTGTTTTGATAATGAGCCCATTCGAGTCCGTATCGATGATCGCGATATACGTGGTGGCGAGAAAAAATGGCAATGGGTCAAACGGGGTGTTCCCTTGCGGGTTGAGATTGGACCACGAGATCTTGCCAAGGGAGAGATTAGTGCCGTACGACGTGACAACAACGAACGAGTCAATTTATCGCCCCAGGATTTTGCCAACAGTATTTCAACCACGCTGGACAAGATCCAACAATCGCTTTTTGATCGTGCTCTTCAGGCTCGAGAAGAAGCGACAGTCGAGATCAATACAGTCGAAGAATTTTCGAAATATTTTGGTGAAGGCACGCCAGGTGGTCTGGCCTATTGCCATTTCGTAGACGGTCCAGAAATGGAAGCAAAGTTAAAAGAGCTCAAGGTAACAGCTCGGTGTGTACCGTTAGACGCACCGCAGGAGAAGGGAACGTGCCTCTTCAGTGGCCAGCCAAGTGAGCGACGCGGCATTTTTGCCAGGGCCTACTAAAGTCTTTTAGAGCAATCTTTTTTAGCTGGGTAGTGCTGCAGTCAGAGGGAAGCATGGGCGAGATTCTAAACCCAACACCCGTTATGCTAGTGATGGCTGTTAGTACGCGTTACCAGGATGCACTCACTTGGGCCGAAGAACGGGCCGTTGCAGAATTTGGTCCTTTGTTATCCAAAAGTCAGGCGTTTGATTTTGTAGAAACGAACTACTATCAGGCTACGATGGGGAAAGAGCTTAAAAAGCAGTTCCTTTCTTTCCAGAACTTCATGGATCCTGGATTGTTGCCTCAAATTAAGCATACCACCAATGCGTTGGAGAAACTCTGTGCCGACAAGATGGGATACCCTGAAACGCGACCACTTAATTTAGACCCGGGCTATCTCACTTTGGCCAAACTCGTATTGGCAACTACCAAAGATCATGCCCATCGTATCTACATGGGAGATGGTATCTACGCTGAGGTGACTCTCAACTACCGTCACGGCTGTTGGCAAAAGTGCGACTGGACGTATCCCGATTATCAACGCGAAGACTACCAGGGGTATTTTACACAGTGTCGACAAGAGTTGCGTGGATAATTGAATGGGGAAATCGCAGTTTGACGTTGGAGTGTTAGCTTCGCTAGAATGACTAGAATGAAAACATTACTTCGTGTGATTATCGGTTCTGCCCTTGTTGGATTGGGCTTGGGAGCAGCTCTGGCTTATATTGATGTTCCTTTTTCAAAAGGACCTTTGCCACTGGTTGACGCTACTCAGCAGACTATTTCGCAGACAGAACCGTCGCAGACAGAACCGTCGCAGGCAGGGTCTTCTAAGGCAGGATCTTCGAAAATTGGCGAATCCAATTTTAGAAAATTGCCTCACGCCAAGATCCCAGAGACTCTATTTGATTTTGATCGCATTGAACGTGGTACTTCCATGCGACATGATTTTGTAATTCATAACTCCGGAAATGCTCCCCTTGCGATCACCTTCGAGTCCAATACATGCAAGTGCACGGGTGTTGAAATGGCAGGCTCTCGGGTGGAGAAAGGGCAGAGTATCAGGGTGCCCGAAAACGAAAAGACGAACATAACCCTGGAGTGGGCCGCTAAAACAGAGGCTGGACCCTTTCGGCATGGAGCTAGATTTTCTACCAATGATCCACGCAATTCGTCGATTGAGCTTGAAGTCAATGGGCAAGTCGTTGAGTCGACGTCTATGTGGCCTGCTGAATTGCTATTTGGGACAGTCCAGGCAGGGAAGGAGAAAAAAACATATCTCTACGTGATGTCGTTTTTGAATCAAAAAGTAGCAGTGAGCGAATTCAAAATAACACCTTCTGAATTGCTTGAGAGAATGGAGATACAGATTTCACCAGCAGAAAAAAGCGAATTGCCTGCAAAGGAAGCAACCAACGGACTCAAAGTTGTTGCGACATACCGATCGCAGACAGACATTGGTCCTTTCAGAGGCTGGCTGGAAATGACAACAAATATTCAGGGTGCTGAAAAGTTGTTGGTCCCGCTTTTGGGAAATGTCAAAGGTGATATTTCAGTTTACGGAACAGGATGGAATGCCACCAAAGGTTTGTTGCGTATGGGAAATATTGTTGGATCTCAAGGTAAGAAAGTTCGTTTGAATCTCGTTATTCGAGGTAAGCAGGCAGAGAAACCCCAGATGGAGCTTGTGCTCGTAGATCCGCCCGAATTGAAAGTTTCCCTCGGTGATCCTCTCGAGATAAGTGATGATTTGCATCATGTACCCGTATTGGTAGAGATTCCAGCGCAGACACGCCCTCTGGTCCGAATGGGAGAACCTGTCAGCAGCGATGCGATTGTCGTCTTTAAGTCAAACCATTCTCAAGCTCAAGAAATTCGGATGCGTGTCCATTTTGCAGTCAGCCAATAACTGGCTATTTTTTCTAATGGCTTTTTTCTATTGGCTTGAAGGCATCACTTAGGATGGGAATGTACTGGCCTGATCTTCCCAAAAACGCTACGATTCACGCAGGATATTTCACCTGCCAGGCATTTCAATACTAGCGAGTCACAATGCAAATCCGAGTAGCCGTCAGGAATCACAAATTTGGAATCTCGGCTTTGGCGGTACTCGTTTTAAGCTCGACTGCAAGCTTCTTAAGGTCGGATGATAGCAATGGGGACGAAGGAAAAAGCGTCTCTGAGTCGCGTGTAGAAGAAATAGCTGAGGCCGTGAAAAGTAACGGTGAAATTTTTGTTGGATGGCCCGTACCCAAGTTGGCAATCGTTTTTTCAGGTGAGATGGACGGCTATCTCGAACCTTGCGGTTGTGCTGGTTTGGACAATCAAAAAGGCGGTTTGAAGAGACGTCATTCTCTTCTTACGCAGCTTGCTGACCAGGATTGGCCTCTGGTGTCTCTGGACATGGGAGGGGTGGTGCGCCGAGTCGGCCCGCAAGCCGAGATGAAATATCGTTATGGGCTTAAGTCATTGATTGAAATAGGCTATCAGTCCATCGGCTTTGGAGTGCGTGAACTGCAGCTCAATGCAGATGCACTTATTTTTGCGATAGCAAATCTAGACCCCCAAAAAAATCCTCTCATATCTTCCAATGTAGGACTTTTAGATTTTGAAAATGGGTTTTCAAAAAAATATCGTATCGTCGAAAAAGCAGGTAAACGCATCGGGGTCACTTCAGTATTGGGGAAGCGTCATGAGCAATCGCTGCGTCATATTTCCGAACTTATATGGAATGATCCAGAGCAATCACTTCGTCAGGTGATTGATCAGCTGGAGAAGGAAAACTGTGACCTGCTCATACTGATGGCGCATGCGGAGCCTCAAGAGGTTCGGCGTCTTGCAAAAATTTTCCCGCAGTTTCATTTTGTGGTTACAGCCGGAGCCCCGGAGCCTCCCAGGCAAATGGAGACTATTGGAGGTACCGAGGCACAGCTGATCGAAGTGGGTCACAAGGCGATGTACGCCATGGTGCTCGGGATTTTTGATGATCCGAATCAACCCTATCGAATTGAACGCGTCCCCCTAGACCAACGATTCGAAGATTCCGAAACAATGCAGAATACTCTTATTGAATATCAAAAGGAACTCAAAATTACAGGTTTCGATGCGTTAGGAATTACAGGTGTCAAG